>DAHUXT010000064.1 GCA_027307065.1 Ktedonobacteria bacterium | reverse complement strand
CACAACCGTTAGGTGGTACAGTTCCAACAGCGAAGGGACCGCCTGAACAGGGCGTCTATCACGGTGAGCGAGCCACGATGCTTCGCCGCATTGCGTCTACGCGGTGGAGCGCGATAGCAATAGCAGAAATCTTACACATTTTGAGAGAGAGTTTACGTGAATGAGTCAACAACATAATCGGCGCAACGGACGCGATCAGCGACGCCCGCGCCTACCATTGCGCCTGGTGCCGCTGGGCGGCCTGGGCGAAATTGGCAAGAACATGATGGCCGTAGAATACGGTGACGACATTGTCATCATCGATGCGGGGCTGATGTTCCCTGACGAGGAGATGCTCGGCGTCGATCTGGTCATCCCCGACACCAGTTACCTCAACGACAAACTGGACCGCATCCGTGGCATTTTCATTACGCACGGGCACGAAGATCACATCGGCGCGCTGCCGTATGTGCTGCCCCGGCTCGGCTTCCCGCCCGTCTACTCGCTCCAGTTGACACTGGGCTTGATCGGCGTCAAGCTGCGTGAGCATCGGCTGCTCGATCTGGCGACGCTCAACCTCGTCGACCCGGCGATGACGATAAAAGCGGGACAGTTTACCGTGGGCTTTGTGCGGGTCAACCACAGCATTCCCGACGCGATGGCGCTGGTGCTGCGGACGCCCGCTGGCGTGCTTGTGCACACTGGCGACTACAAATTCGATTACACGCCTGTAGACCAGCCGCCAGCCGACATTTCGGGGCTGGCCCGTCTCGGCGAAGAGGGCGTGCTTGTGCTGTGTGGCGACTCCACCCGTGTCGAGTCCCCCGGATTCACGCAGTCTGAGAGGGTGCTCAACGCGACATTTGATGAGATCTTTGCCCATGCCGAGGGGCGCATCCTCATCGCGACGTTCGCCTCGCTGATCTCTCGCGTGCAACAGGTGGTGAACGCCGCCGAAAAGCACGGCCGCAAGATCTCGCTGGTTGGCCGGTCGATGGTCAACAACGCGCAGATGGCGATTGAACTGGGCTACCTGCGAGTCCCGGCGGGAATGCTCATTCGGGCCGAGGATATAGACCACGTGCCCGCAAAGGAGCTTGCCATCATTTGCACAGGCAGCCAGGGCGAGCCAACGTCGGCGTTGACGCGCATCGCTAACGGCGACCACCGGCTGGTGCAGATTCAGACGGGCGATACGGTGGTGCTCAGCTCGACGCCAATTGTAGGCAACGAGCGCGCCGTTTCGCACAACATCGACAACCTGATCAAACTGGGCGCGAACGTGCTCTATCAGGGCAAGATGCAGGTGCACGTCTCCGGGCATGGCAGCCGCGAAGAGGTGAAGCTGATGCTGGCGCTGCTGCGTCCGCGCTACGTGGTGCCAGTTCACGGCGAGTATCGCATGCTGGCGGAACATGCGCGGTTGGCGGTAGAGATGGGCGTACCGCCGGAAAACGTGGTCATCGGTCAGGATGGCGACATCATCGAGGTCTCACCCGACACCGGCGTCGAGATTGTCGATCATATGCCGTACGGCAACGTCTATGTCGATGGTCTGGGTGTCGGCGACATTGGCCAGGTGGTGCTGCGCGACCGGCGGCTGCTCTCCAGCGATGGCGTAATTGTCGTGGTGGTCACGGTCGATAGCGACACTGGCGAATTGGCCGCGGGGCTAGACATCATCTCGCGAGGCTTCGTCTACGAACGCGAGTCTGAGGGGCTGCTGGAGGCAGCGCGGGCAGTGGTGGAACGCGCAATCTCACGGCACACACAGCAGCGCGGGCACGCCGACTGGAACTTCATCAAAAACAAGATTCGCGACTCGTTGAGCGAATTCGTCTACCAGAAGATCAAACGCCGGCCGATGATTCTTCCGGTTGTCGTCGAGGTATAGCGGGCAGCGCACCATTGTGGTGCTCTCGGCGAGCGGTGCGGACCCGCGGACACAGAAACGGGCAGGAACCGGACGTCTACCAGCATGTATTGCTGGAGAACTGCCGTCTCCTGCCCTACGCGTCCCTCGCAGAGGGTCATAGCGGCTTCATGCCTTGGCTAACCTATGCACTGTAGTTCACGCTGCCGAGATATTGGCCGATAAGCCGGTCTGGACAGTACACCGGCGGCATTTCCTCATCGGGGAGGGTGCCAGCTTCCCCGCCAATGGCGTGCTTATTTCAGCACTTCGGCCGCGAGCGGTAGCTCCACTGCCACCTGGAAGGTCTTCAGGATGGGCTGCGTGACGAAGAACGAGCGGAACTTCTCCAGAATCTGGGTATACAGGCCGCTCTTTTCAAAGGCGATGGCATCTTTCTCGCTCGCCCAGAAGGTAAGGGAGTAGCCCTCGCCGGTGGTGGGATCGGCGAGCAGATAGTCACCCAGGAAGCCGCTAACGGGCTTCAATGTGGGCAGAACCGTCTGCTCGTAGAGGCGCGTGAACTCGGCCGTCTTCTCGATGGGCACTTTCGCGGTCAACATGCGTACATACTTCATCGGTTCAGCCTCCTTTGGCTGTTCCTGCGCATCTGCACAAACGGTGTGGGGATGCGCGGATGTGCGCCTCCGGCGCCAGGGCGCCAGGTGGCGCTGCATTGGGGCCGGGATTCGTTCTCCTCGCGCTTGTTGGTGCTCTCCTCCCTGAGCACTGTCTCGGCGAGGCGCGTTGCCGCCCCGCATTACAGTGGAGCACACGCGCATCACATCTGGCTCACCAACGCGTCACAACTTGAGCCTCCAGCATCTCACCAGCATCACCGTCTACTGCCGCACCCGTCAGAGCCTCCGATTGTGTGATAATTGTGGCTGCGTGCTGTCTATCTAGAGTGTTTCGCGTCATCTGCGGTAGGTGATATTCCCCGAAGTGGACGGCCCTGCGGCGCAGGTGTTATACTGGCAGGGTGAGTGCCGAGGGGTAATGTCCCAAACCCCCCCACCAGGGGAATCAAGGACATATTCTCCCGTACTTTCCATGATGGGTCAGGAGTGGCCTCACGTCGCGATTTTCCCGGATTGTGCGCCCCTGTCGTCTAGCGGCCTAGGACATCACCCTTTCAAGGTGGAGATCACGGGTTCGAATCCCGTCAGGGGTACCATACAAGCTTTGCCCCTTGCCGTTCGCTGGCGAGGGGCTTTTGTATTTCTCTGGTAGCTACCAGTGGTTCGTGTGTACCATCTCGTCCAGCGACTTGCGGCCACCGGGTCGGGGTGAATCGGACATCAGGCTTGCGTTCGCGGGATAGCCGAACGAGAGGGCTACATCGCAGCGATAGTCGTCGGGCACGCTGAGAATCGCCCGCGCCTGATCGGGATGATAAATCGTGGCGATGACCGAGCCGATGCCAAGCTCCCAGGCGGCGAGTTGCATATATGAGGCTGCCTGGCCAAGGTCGAACATCAGCCAGTCGTGTCGTTCGGGCTCGTCCGGCGCCGCCAGCACTACGCCGAGCGCCGCGCCCGCGAGATGGCTGGCGAAGTCGCCCGTCTGCGAGAGCCTGGCGAGCACATCCTTCTCGGTGACGGCGACGAATTGCCACGGCTGCGTATTCTTCGAGCTTTGCGCCCGCCGCCCAGCGTTCAGAATCGCACGGATGGCGTCATCGGGCAGAGATTTGTCGGCGAATTGGCGAATCGCGCGCTTGGCGCGGATAGCTTCGAGCACATCCATCTGTGAGCCTCCTGCTGAGAAGTCAGCAAATGCGTGAAATCGTCCGAAATCGGCTGCCCCCGTGCCTTCGGCAAGGCCTCTCTCGTACTCTAGCATCTCTCCACGCCCGACGTCTCCCCGCAACTTCGCGCTGTTTGCTATAGTGGAGATACGCGCGTCATTCCTAGAGCCGATGTAACAGGAGCAACGATGGGCATTCTCACGGGTATTCGCGTCGCCGATTTCACGCGGGTCGTCTCCGGCCCATTCGCCACGATGCTGTTGGGCGATCTCGGCGCCGACGTCTTCAAGGTCGAGCGACCCGTCACCGGCGACGATACCCGTGGGTGGGGTCCGCCATTTGTCGGTAGCGAGAGCACCTATTTCTTCTCGGTCAATCGCAACAAAAAGAGTGTCGTCATCGATTTGCAGACGCCCGAAGGTCGAGCACAGGCGCGCGCGTTGAGCCTGAGTTGCGATGTGGTTGTCGAGAACTTTCGTCCAGGATTTATGGACCGCGTTGGCCTGGGCTACGACGCCTTGCGCACTATACGCCCGAATATCATCTATTGTTCCATTTCCGGCTTTGGACAGACGGGACCTTACCGTGATCGTGCCGCCTATGATGTGCCGCTACAGGCGATGGGCGGCCTAATGAGCATCACTGGCGAGGCCGATGGGCCGCCGGTCAAAACAGGCGTCGCGCTGGTGGATGTGATCGCGGCGCAGTACGCGTTCTCTGGCATCCTGGCGGCGTTGTTTCATCGTGAACGGACCAGCGAGGGGCAGCGGATCGACGTCTCGCTGTTGGGCGCGGAGTTGGCCGCGCTCATCAATGTAGCGAGCGCCTATCTGGTGGCGGGCGAGATGCCTGTCCGCCGCGGGACGGCCCACGCCTCGATCGTGCCGTATCAGGTGTTTGCCGCCAGCGATGGCTACGTTATGGTGGGCGCGGCCAATGACAAACTGTTCGCAGCGTTTTGTGCCGAGGCGGGGCATCCAGAATGGGTGGAAGATCCACGATTCAGGCTGAATGTCGATCGCGTGCGCAACCGCGAGACGCTGCTGCCGCTGGTGGCTGAGGTCGTGCGCACCGATACCGCCGCTAACTGGGTCGAGCGACTCCAGCGCGTGGGCGTCGCCGTCGCTCCGGTCAACGATCTTGCCCAGGCGTTCGCCGATCCTCAGGTCGTGCATTCCGGCCAGGTCGTCACTGTGGCGCATCCCTCCGCGGGCGAGATTCCGCTGGTGGGTCCGGCGGCGATCTTCAGCCAGACACCCGCCGAGGTACGTCTGCCGCCGCTGCTTGGCCAGCATACCGCTGAGGTGCTTTCGGCGCTGCAAACGCACCGTAGCGACGCAGACTCTCCGCAGTAGTCGACGACCTCGAATATGTTCATCCATCACACTCGGCGGCGATATTCCCTCCCAGCGCTTGCGACAAGCATCAACGGCTGCTAGACTGGCGTCACTTGCTGGCAGGCGGATGCGGTGTTGCGCCGCTACGTGACGCAGCGAGTGGGGGGAACGAACATGGGATGGTTTTCACATGGCCCCGCGACGGTGCCTGCGCGGCCGTATGGGCGCGAAGTAGCACATGAAGCGCATCGCGGATGGCGCAAGCTGGTGCTGGTGCGCCACGGACAGACCGACTACAACGTCAAGCATCTGCTGCCGGGACAACTCCCCGGAATCCCGCTCAATGACGAGGGGCGCACTGAGGCGAGGGCTACTGGCGCGGCGCTGCGACCTCTGCCGATATCCGCCATCATTGCCTCACCGCTGGAGCGCACGATGGAGACGGCGACGTTTGTCAATGGCGACCGCACCCTGGAAGTTCGCACCGATCGCGACCTGCTGGATACCGACTACGGCCGTTTTAGCGGCCAATGCTACGATGAACTCGACAAGAGCGATGCGCGCTGGCGCCGTTTTATGAACGATCCGCTGCGCGCGCCGAAGGGGGTCGAGAACTTCGCCACCGTGCAGCAGCGCGCCGTTCGAGCGGCGGAACGGTGGCGGCAGGCGCCCGACGTAGGCGAGTGGGTGGCGCTGGTCACGCACGCCGACCTCGTGAAGCTGATCATCGCGCACTATATCGGGATTCCACTGGCCCGAGTTCCGCTCTTCAGCATGGATAACGCGTCGGTGTCGCTGCTCGCGTTTCATCCAGACGCAAACGAACCGCCTTCGCTACTTTGTTTCAATTGGACCTCACCCGCGCTCTGGCTGGCCGCCGCACAACGCCTGTAGCCTCTGGCTGCCCGGCTTGCTGGAACTCCCGCCGAGGCTGCGACGTATAGTGCAATGCATGCGAGGCTGATGCGAATCTCGCGCTATCGCAGTGGTGGAGGGAGTGCTTCGATGAAGCTCACTATTCAAAGCGCCATTACCGACGTGACGGTTTACCCGCAGGGGGGTCAGGTGACGCGGCGCGGCACGGCGACGGTTGATGCGGCTGGCGAGCACGCGCTCGACTTTGTCGGGCTGCCGCTGGCTCTCGACATGGGGTCGTTTCGCGCCACGGGCAGCGGCCCGGATGGTACCCGCATTCTCAGCGTGGAGAGCACGCAGGAGTACCACGACACTGCGCCAGAGGAATCTCTAGCCGCGTTGCGCGATGAGATCGAGCGGCTCGAACAGGCGGTTGGCCTGCTGGATGAACGCGATAAAGTGCTGGCGCAGCAGCAGCAATGGCTTGCGACACTGGGCGAACAGTCGGCGCGCAGCCTGGCGTGGGGGTTGGCGCGCGGAACTGCCAAGCCGAGCGATGCCAGCGGTCTGCTTTCTTACACCGATGAGGAGTCGCAGCGACTCTCTGCCGCCCGGCAGGAGCTTCAGCGGCAGCGGACGCAAACCGCGCGGACGCTCGATACCCGCAGGCGCGAACTCGACCGCTTGAGTGGAGCGCGGCAGCCCGACCGATTGACAGCCATCGTGCGTATCGAGACCGCTGGCGCTGGCGACGTGACCATCGACCTCTCGTATCTTGTCTACGGCGCGCAATGGCACCCGCGATACGATACGCGAGTAGACCACGCGGCCGGGAAGGTGGCGCTGACTCATCAGGCGCTGGTGACGCAGAGCACTGGCGAAGATTGGCAACAGGTGGCGTTGACGCTCTCGACTGCGCGTCCCTCGGCGACGGTGAAACTGCCCGACGAGCCTGATCCCTGGTATCTCGACGTGTATCAACCGCCAATGCCCCGACCGATGATGGCGCAGGCTCAGCCACTTCGGGCGTCAAAAGTTTCTAACGGTCCGACGTTTGATGGCATGAGCGCGCCGTTCGCGGCGGGCGCTGCGCGCGAGGCGGAAGAGGGCGCCGTATATGCGCGAGCCATTACGATGGCGGCAGCAAATGTCGAACAGTCGGGCGCTGCCCAGGTATTTCGCATCGGCGGCCATTCGGATGTGCCGTCGGATGGCTTGCCGCATACGCTCGGCATCGGCACATATGATCTTCCGTGCCGCTTCGAGTATATGGCTGAGCCGGTGATCTCCGAGGGGGCGCATCTGCGGGCGCTGCCCAGGAACACCAGCGGCGCGGTGCTGCTGCCGGGCGAGCTGTTTGTCTTTCACGCGGGCGTGGCGGGCGATGAATACGTAGGCGCGACTCGATTGGATCTGACCGCGCAGGATGCCGAACTGACGCTCTATCTGGGCATCGACGACAACGTCACCGTCAAGCGTGAAATGGTCGAGCGCGATACTGAGAAGGGCAACATCCTGCAAACGGGCATCCGCCGGGTGACACTCGGCTATCGTGTGACGCTGGCAAATCGGACGAACGCGACCCAACGGGTGATCCTGAAAGACCGGATGCCGGTACCGCGCCACGAGCGCATCAAAATCAAACCGCTGGACTTCCGCCCGCAGCCAACCTCAAAGACCAAGTTGGAGCAACTAACCTGGGAAATGCAACTGGCGCCCGGCGAGGAGCGCAAGATCGAGTGGCGGTTCACCATCGAGGCACCCGCCGATCTGAATGTGACGAATATGCCCTAGGCGCTCGGCGGGCCAGCGACAAGCCCCCGCTCCCAAATAACGGGCGGGGGCTTGGTATGTATGCGTTGTTCGCCGGACCGAGGCCGGGCAATTAGCGATCGGCGAGTGAGTCGCTGGAGTTGCGGCTGACGAGCCCCACCAGGAAGTTGACCACCAGCGCTCCGAGGAAAACGCCCATCGACGAGGCGAAGAACGCGCCATAGAAGAATGATAACCCCTCGATGCTGACGTTGGCGGTGTTCACATAGTAGAAGATTGCCAGCGCGACGACTACCGCGCCGATGATTCCGCCGAAGAGCGCAGCCCACTTCGCGCGCGCCATGCTCGATAAACCCGCGACAAACAGCCCGCCGGGAAGCGAAAGCACCACCGCGATGATGAGCAGAATGATTTGGGTAGACACGTTTCCTCCTGAAAATCAGCCACACGGGGCAGAGTGTCGTCACGACCTGCCTCATGTCGCGCCTGCAGAGTGATGATGTGATGCGCAACGGATATTGCCTCTATTGTACTGCTGCTCAGCCAGATACGCTACTGGATCCTCCACATCTTCCCACCAACCAACCGCGCATCATGCTGGTGCAGAACGCGCACTGCTCCGCATGGCTCCGAATGCCTCGCGATGTGGCGGCTGCTTGTCCTCAAACGTTGAAACGTACGGGCCTTGCAGGCCAGCACCTGCGTGAGTATGATATGCTCGAAGAATTATGTGATTGCTATACGGGGATATTGACGCTGCGAGCGGCAGGCGGCGAGCCCCTAACATCAGGCGGTGGAGGTCGGCGTGGCGATTCGTGGACCAGATGAGGGTAGCTTGCGTTCGGACGATATGGACGCCGAGGACGGTACGACGCGTCAGATATTCCGCTTCGGTCAGAAGATTCGAGGCGAGAATCTTCCCTCGGTTCCTGCCCGGTATCGCGGGGGGCCTGGGGGTCCGACTGGCCGCATAGTAGCCGCGCTGATGCGTCCCGCGTCCGGCGAGACCTGGCTGAGCATCCGCACCAGCGACGCGCCCTGGCAGCGGCAGGTGCGCACCATCCCGTTAAACAACGACCAGCCGCCTACCCCGACGCCTGAGAGCGTTGAACTGCGCGGCGGCATCCGCGTCTTCTGCCACGATGGGTATGTTGGCCGTCTTGAAGGCATCGCACTTGACACCCATGCCGGGCTGGCGCAGCAACTGGTCGTGCGCATACGCAGCAACCCGTTGGCCGATGTCGACACCCCGACGGACCCACTCTTCACGCTGGTGGAGGTGAGTGGGCAGCAACTCCTGCTCAATCCCTCCTGGGTCGTCTCCGCGACGCACGAGAGCGGAGGTTTTCCGTTCGGCAGTGGCAGCGCGCGGCTCATGTTGGATGCCAGCGCCGAGCAGATCACGTCGGGGATGTGGCTACGCTCGGATGGAGCGTTGGCGGCGGCCATCAGCGCGATCTGGGACGAGAATCCAGCGATTGCGCCCTATACTGGCCAATTGCGGGTGTTGGTGCATGATGGAGACGTTACGCTCCGTGGGTCGCTGCCATCACCGCGCCACCGCGCCTCTGCTGAGCAGGATGTCTGGCACGTTCCGGGTGTCTTCTCTGTTCACAACGAGCTGTCTATTGGCCAATAGCGGGAACGCAGGTCATGCGCGCCCGTAGACTGGGATTGCCGCCCCGCTGACCAGTTCCGCGTCATCCGAAGCGAGAAATAGCACTACGCGCGCCACCTGCTCCGGCGTCGGCCAGCGGCTCGTGTCGGCGTTTGGCATGGCGGCGCGGTTGGTCTGTGTGTCGATGATGCTTGGCACGATGGCGTTGACCGTCACCCCAGAGTTCCGCAACTCCTCTGCCAGCGCCTCCGTCAGTGTGATGACACCATTCTTGGCGGTGGCATAGGCAGCGGCGTTCTTGCGGCCACTGTAGGCCGCTCGCGACGAGACGTTCACGATGCGTCCCCATCGGCGCGCTGACATCTCCGACGCGGCGTATTTGGAGAAGAGAAACGTTGGCCGCAGATTAAGCGTTAGCATGTGCTGCCACTCGTCGAGGGGAGTCGCGGTCACTGGATCGCCTGCGTAGTAGCCGCCGATGCCGTTGACAAGCACGTCGAGCCGACTATGTTGCGCTATAGCGTTCGCAACTACCTGCGCGACACGTGTTTCATCCAGCGCGTCTGCGGCCACCAGGGTGAAGCGGTCGGCGCCATCGAGAGGTAGCAGTGCGCTAATGGGCGTCTCATGCTCTTTGCCCGCCTGTGAACCGACGCCAACCACCGTCGCGCCAGCCGCGATGAACGCCGCCACGAGGCCCGGGCCAAGACCGCCGCTCGCCCCGGTAATCAGCGCCACACGGCCCGAGAAATCGTGGGTGGCATAGTGGGCGTTCATCGGCTCCCCTTCTGGCGCATGTCAGCCCTGGCCCATGTCAAATGCATCATCCATCACACCGGTATCGTCGAGTGAGTCGCTGCCAGCATCATCGTCGAGAGCGCCAGATGACCGCAGAATCGCATCCGCCTCCTCTGGCGAAATCTCGTTTGCGGGATCTTCATGCTGCGCCTCGACAAAGACCACGACCGCCGTGCTGTTGTCATGGCCACCGGCCGCATTCGCCAGTCGTACCAGATGGTTCGCGCATTCGGCGGGATCATCGGTGCTGGTCAGGCAGCGCTGGATCGTGGCGTCGTCAAGCTCGTCCCACAGGCCATCGCTGCAAAGCATCATCCGGTCGCCCGGCACCACCGGAAACTCCATCATATCGGGCGGCGCCTCGTCCTCCTGTCCCAGCGAGCGATAGAGATAGTTGCGCGGCATGCCAAACGACGGATCGTTGAGCAGCGGATGGTCTAACTCCTCAAGTCGTGCCAGCAGCGAATGGTCCTTGGTCAACTGTACCAGGGCGCCATCGCGCAGAAGGTAAGCGCGACTGTCGCCCAGATGCGCCAGAACCGCTCGCCCGCCAGCGGCGACAATGACGGTCAGCGTCGTACCAGTGGACTCCTGCAGGGCGGCCGCCAGTGCCCGTACCTGTCGATTCGCGGCGTCCACGGCAATCGCCAGCGCCTGGGCCAGCGTCGCGACGCTTGTCGAGCCAGTCGTATGCTCTGGCGAGAGCGGATCGAGTGCGGCCATTGCCACGGTCGGCACGAGCAACTGGCGCACCAGTTCGGCCATCGCGATACGCGCACCGATGCGGCTGGCCACTTCGCCCGCGGCTTCTCCGCCCATGCCATCGGCGACCAGGAAGATGCCTAGCGGCATATCGCGAACAACATCATCGCGAATCTGCAGCACCGTGCAGCCGAGCGCATCCTGGTTCTGAGTGCGCAAGAGACCGACCGTCGTAGCGGTGCCGCACTCGAACTTCAACGCGCGACCCGTGGCATCTTCCGCTGCTGGGAGCGTGAGCGTGGGCTCTTGCAGCGCCTGTCCGCATTCCTGCGCCAGATCTTCGGCCGTCGCGAATCCCCCTGCCTTGCCGCGATCTTCGATGGCGCGAAGCGCCTGCGCCGGAGCGCTCTCGTCGGTGCCCGGGGCGTCTGGTAGACCGGCTAGCTGCCGCAATGCTTTCGCCAGCGCATTTACCTCAGCCGAAAACTGCACTGCGCTTTCGATCTCACCAGAGTCGGCTGCCACAGCGCGTTCGACGCCGGTCAGATATGCTCGCCCATCGTGCACGAGCATGGAATCCGGTCCGACGTTGCCGTGGACAACACCGTTGGTGTGCAGATATGACAGCGCATTGGCCAGGCCAACGCCCGCCTTGAGGACGCTTCGCTCATCTAATTGTCCACCGTCCGCCACCGAAACGAAAGCCGCGTCATACGTCGCTGGGGCCTCGACCACGAGCCAGTGAACGTTGCCTGGACGCTGTACCAGCGCGCGTGGGGCCAGAAGGCGCGCGTGATAGAGATGGAGATCGACGACCTGTTGGGCTACATCGACATCTAGTGCCAGGCGCTCCAGCAGCACCACCGGCGGCTCCTGATCGTCTCCCGGCGGTGCGTCGCTGCGCCACGCCAGCAGAATGCGCCCCCAGGGATCACGGCCAAGCTCACGAATCGTCGAATAGTCCGCCGCAGCCTTACCGACGACGCCATCCATAGCTGGTAGCTCATCAGTCTGCCCAGCATCTCCGGCATCAGCTTCAGCCGCAGCAGCAGCGCCAGCCGCTTCATCGGCAGTGGACGCCACTGCAGCCGTTGCATCCGTGTTCACCGTGCCATCCTGCGCACGTGTCACGTCTGGGGCAGGCACGTCCGCATCGGACTGGTCACCTGGCTGATCAACCGCCTCGCCAACTGCTTGTACATCTGGCTGTTGCGGTGCATCGTTGCTTTCTTCGGCGCTCGCTGGAGTCGTCGCGGCGTCCTCGGAGGCATTACCTGCATCTTGATCACCACTTGCGTCCATTGGGGTCTCAATGGGGATCGTCGCTGTCTCAGCATCTTTGCTATCGTGGTGAAGGTCGTCCACGAGCGGCCCTCTCATTCCTGAGATTACATTGTTCGGGCACATTGCGTCGCATGCGTGCATTCTTGCCAGCGCTGCCCGTCGACTCCCTGGCACATCAACACACAATACCATATCTCGACCGCACCACGAAGGCTGTGCGGTACTTTATGCGATGCGGTATCTAAGTCTAGCATAGGTACATGATCTATTCGTGTGACGCCGGTCACTCGCGGCGAGTGAGTGGGACGCTTGACCATCGCGGATCACTGGCGTAAGCTGAGAAGCGCGTTCGTGCGGACTGCGTCTGTATGCATGAGTTGGGAAAGGATCAGCGCCTATCATTACGCGAGATGGCCCCACGCGCTGGTCCGATGTGCCGCATTCTGCGCGCCCTTCCGCGCAAGAGCGCGTCTTCGCCGCCATCGCCCACCTGCTCACCATTTTCAGTCTGCCGGGGATGCTCATCGCGACGGTGATCTGGCTCACCCAGCGCCGCCGTTCACGTTATGTCGCCATGCAGGCGCGTCAGGCTGTGCTCTGGCAGACGACCGGTCACATCGTCGTCTTTTTGGCGATCGCACTGCTCGTGGTGACGGCGATTCTTGGGCTGGGCGAGTCGGACGCGTCTGGGCTGCTGGGACAGGTTGCTGGTGGCAGCATCGTAGGATCCGTCATGGGTCTGTTTCTGATCCCCATACTCGCCACGATCTTCTTTTTCGTCTCGTCGATCATCGGCGCGATTGCCTCGCTCTTCGGCATGAGATACACGTATCCACTCGTCGGCAAGTTCGCGCACCGCTCGGTCAATCCGTCGGCCGATGCCCGGCGTCTCTCCAGCCAGGCGAGTGATCGCCAGAGGTACTAGGCGCGCGCGCGACAACATTGCTGCCTCAGAGATATACTAGAGACTATGAATATCGCCGATTTTAGCTACGAACTCCCTCATGATTTGATCGCCCAAGTCCCGTTGGAACCCCGCGACAGCTCGCGTCTGCTAGTCGTTCATCGCAAAGGTGGACGCATCGAGCATCGCCACTTTCGCGACATCGGCGAATACCTGCGTCCGGGCGATCTGCTAGTCGCCAACCAGAGCCGTGTCATTCCTGCGCGGTTGCTCGGTGTAAAAGAGGGCAGTGGCGGACGGGCTGAAATCTTACTGCTCGCCATTCGTAGCGATCTGGGAGTGGACTACTGGGAGGCGCTGGTGCGTCCCGGCAGGCGGCTGCGCTCCGGCCAGCGTCTCGTCTTTGGCGACGGCATCCTCACGGCTGAGATCCTCGATCGCACGCCGTCCGGCGGCCGCATCGTCCATCTGAGTGCCCGCGATGGCACCGTATCCGAGGCGGTGCGTCACGTGGGGATTGTGCCGCTGCCGCCTTATATCCATACGCCTCTGGCGGACTCCGAGCGCTACCAGACTGTGTACGCGCGCGAACCGGGATCAGCCGCCGCGCCGACCGCTGGCCTGCACTTTACCTCCGAGTTGCTCTCGTCGCTCACGGCGCGTGGCATTGGCCTTGCTACCGTCACGCTGCACATTGGCCTCGATACGTTCCGGCCCATCGAAGAGGCTGATCTCGACCAGCACACAATGCACTCCGAAGAGATCGAACTGGATGCGAGCGCGGCGGCGAAGATCAACGCGACTCGTCGGGAAGGCGGGCGCATCGTCGCCGTGGGCACGACATCAGTGCGCGTGCTGGAGAGCGTGGCTGCGATCACGGCGGAACTCAAGCAGCGAGGCGAGGTCATGGATGCGGATGCGCTGGTGACCCCGTGGCGCGGGCGCACGTCGCTTTTTCTGCGGCCCGGATCAACCTTCCGCGCGGTGGATGTGATGATCACCAATTTCCACCTGCCACGTTCGACGCTGCTGGTGCTCGTGAGCGCGTTTGCCGGTCGCGAACTGATCCTGCGCGCTTATGCGGAGGCTGTGGCGCAGCGCTACCGTTTCTACAGCTTCGGAGATGCGATGCTCATCATATAGCAACACCACCTACGGTGTGTCGAGGGCAGGTATCTCACCCGCCAATGCGGCGCGCGCCGCCTCGCGACCAGCCGCCTTGATGCTGCTGCCTTCACCGCGCCCGAGCAGGTGCTCTCCCGCATACACGCCCACCAGATAGCTGCGGTCGTTGCTCTCGCCGCGTTCTTCAAGCACCTCGTAGCGCGGCAATTGCCCGGTCTGGCGCAGCACATGCTGCTGCAGCGCTCCTTTGGGATTCCGCTCGCCTAACGTCGCCCGTACATCAGGAATGACTGGCAGCACAAATCGTCGCACGAAATCCTCGCTCGCAGTGCGTCCCGCATCGAGATGAATCGCACCCACGAGCGCTTCGAGTACGTCGGCGCAGAGCGATTCACGCGAACGGTCGTTGAAGGTGCGCAGGCTGGAAGGGTCGGCCCGTATGAATTCCATGAGCCCGAGGCCCAGCCCAATCTGGGCGAACACACCTCGGCTGACCACCTCCGACTTGAGCGCGGTCAACTCGCCCTCAGCGGCGTCTGGGTACATGTGGAATATATGCTCCACCACATAGGCGCTGATCAAGGCGTCGCCGAGAAATTCCAGCCGCTCGTTGTTGGGCCCGGGAGCACTGCGGTGCGTGAGGGCGGCGCGAAAGAGCGCCGGGTCGCGCGGCTCGTAGCCGAGCTCGGCGCGTAGCCATGCGAGCGGCCGGTCGGACTGGTTATCCACCGCCGCTCAGGGTGACGGTCTTGTCGAACTGGACCTGCATGGTGATATGGA
>DAHUXT010000063.1 GCA_027307065.1 Ktedonobacteria bacterium | reverse complement strand
CGGGTTAATCTTATCGGCGATGGCGGAGGCATTCCTGACGGCGCGGTGGATCGGCTTGCCCGCGTGCTTATTCATGGCCGGGTCATCGGGCGCATACTCACGCGACAGCTCGCTACTCTTAACGAACTCCACCGGCTTGACGGGCTTCTGTTCGATGACAATTTTCTGCGGGCGAGCGGGCGCCGGTGCTGCTGCTGGTGGTTTCTGGCCAACGGTGCGGCCGACGTGGCCGGGCTTGGGGACACGGGCATGGCCGCCCCGGTTGAACCGCAGCGAGCCGTGCCCTTTGCGGCCAATCCGGGGTGGCTGTGGCGGCGGTCCCAGCAGATCCTCCACCTCCGGCGCATGGGGCGCATGGGGCGCATGCGGCGGCGGTCCCAGGATCTCCTGTGGCGGCGGTAGTGTCGGCGGCATAGCGTGTGCTCTCCCTACGCCGCGGCCGCGGCCGCGCCCGCCTTAGCAGCATTCCCGGCCTGCTGGACGACGACGGTGGCCACCTGCCCCTCCTGATGGCCGAAGAACATCACCATGCCGAGCACCACCAGCAGCATGCCGACGCCAATCAGGGCGAAGCGCCAGGCGAAATCCTGGGCGTTCGTCCCAAAGCTATTGAACAGGTCAGAGAACGGATTAAAGTTGATATTGAACGGATTGCTGAGACCGCCGTGTGAGGCGTTCTGCGGCGTCAGGCTGGCGAAGGGCAGTGCGTTACTGATTTGTGACATGCTATACCTCACGAATCCGCCGCTCGTGGCCTCCGGCTGATTAGGATCGGCGACGATATACTGGCCGGTGTTCGCGTTCTTGCCGACGACGGTGACGTAATGACCGCGTACCCCCGCGTCCGAGCCGCCGAACGCTCGCGCATTCGAGACGCCAATCTCAGTGGGCTTGCCTTGCGCTAGATTGGCCTCAATCGTGGCGAACACACTGTTGCCACCAGGGCCAATCGTCAACGGGTTGCCGGTGGCGGCGCCAAGATTGGCAAGCCCCCTGGGTGTCGTGACGCCGGTGGGACTGCTCCAGCCGTTGCGGATGGCGGTCAATATCAGCATCGTCACCTGCTGAATCGTCGGCGGATTGCCGCTGCTGATACCTTCCATGACAGCCAGCGCCGCCTCACCACAGCCAGCAATCACGCCGCCGATACGCGAGTACCACTCACTGACGGCCTGAGCACCGGGAATGATATAGTCACCGCCCTGTGTCCCCGGTGTGTTCTGCTGTCGCTGTTGCTGCTGCTGTGCCATCGGTGGCCCCCTACACCCGCACCGGCGGCTTGCGAATCAAATTGCGGATGCCGCTTCCCGGTGGGACGGTGCCCCCGGTCGCGGGTGCTGGCAATGGCGGCGTCTGCTGCTGGGCGGGTGCCCGGCGGAATCCCCCCACCGGCGTCTCCCAGGGTGTGCGGCCCTGCTGCCAGGGCTGGAACGGGACAATCTGGCCCTGGATGATGCCCAGCGAACCTCCATTGCCGTTGCCGCCCGGTATCGGCACGGGTGGCTGCGCCCCCGGAGGTCTCGTCGTCGGAATCGGTGGTTTGGCCGTGGGCGGCGGGTTCGGCGTCTGCAGGCTCTGCAGGTACTGCAGCAGCGCCAGCAGCTCGGCGAGGTTGCCCGTCTGCCCGAAGCCGCCCATACCGCCGGGGTCGCCACTCGGCCAGATCGGCTGGCCAGAGCCCCCGGCAGGCACCGCGCCGACGCCGGTAGTATCCTGGCCGCTCGACGTGGCCGCGCCGTTGGCCGCCGCCTGTTGCTTGCGATAGCTCATATAGGCGATGACGACACCGACGGCGGCGACGGCAATGGCGATCCACACCCACGGCGGCGCATGGCGTAACCGCGCAAACAGGCCACCGATGCCGCCGACAGCCTTCTGAGGCGCCTGTGCTAGTGCGCCTTCCTGGCCTGCTGCCATGTGGCCCTCCATTGCGCGATGACCTCTGCGCTGCCCTGCTGGCTGAGATTGACATTAAAACTACCCGCGGTGCGCTGGGCACCGTAAGGCGAGCCGCTATACAGCAGCTTCTTATCCTTGACGGAGATCCAGACCTCGTGCGGGTTCTGCGTATGGATGAACAGGCCGGGCAGCTGGTTGCCTTCCCAGTAGGTGAGGTACTGGTTGGCGCCCAGCCGCGGCTGCGGTTGGATATACTCATCGGTGTCGGCCGCCGACATCCGCTGCGGCAGTGGGCGGCTGGCGAATTGGCGAAAGCGGGTGATGATCGACATGGTGTCTCTCTCTCCCCTATTTCGCGGTCTTGTATCCAGAGCCGGTCAGCACCGTGGTCTCTTTCAGCCAGAAATCGCCGAAGGTCGAGATCAGTTTGGCGACGTTCTTGGCATTCATCACGACCAGCACGACGATGGCCGCGAGAATGGTATACATGAGCAGATCCCAGAAGCGTTGCATCTGTGGGACCTCCCTAGATCTTTTTGAGCACGAATTTGACGACGACGAATGCGCCGACAATAATCAGGACCGCCGCGAGGACGGTGGGCACATGCACAGAACCAACTGACATGGGATGAACTCCTCTACGTTACGCCTATTTGTACGTTGGATGGCCTCCGCCACCACCACCGGAGCCTTTGGCGGGATTGGCGCCGCGATTGACCAGCCAGAGTAGCCAGAGCGCGGCGATGAACATCAGCGAGAACGTCCCCGCGGCATCACCGCCATATTCGGCCAGCAGCGACAGCAGGGCGAGTCCCAGGAGCTGTAGGCCGACATCAATAAAACCTTCAAACTGCGTAGACTTGGCGCCTTTGTGAAAAATCACGGTAAACAGCGCGGTGCCATTCATCCACCAGAAATTGACCAGAATCAGAATGAACCCGGCGAAGAACACGAGCGACGTGCGTTGCACGTCGGGCAGTGCCGACGTTTGCGCCGCCTGGGGCGACATTCGCATACTCACCGCTCGCGCTCCTCTACTATTTGTAGGTGGGATGGCCACCGCCGCCGCCGCCCGAACCGCCGCCGCCGGTGGGTTTCTTGGCGGACGCTTTGACGCTCTTGCCGAACGTCTTATAGTTGCCACTGATGCCGAGCCCCAGACAGACGATGCCCACGGCCACCAGCACCAGCCCTAAAAAATTGAGTTGCATGACATCACCCGCCTAGTTCCGCTTAGGTGCGCCAGTGGACGTAGCGCAGGCCGAGCACGCCCACGATGAGCATGATCAGCAGCAGCGGTACGGGCGAACTGCGAAAGCTGAACGGGTTGGAACTGGCAGCCTGAGCCGCCTGTGACGAACGCATAGGCCCTCCGCTGGCGTTGGGCGGGATGGTGGCGGGGTAGGCCGGACCGCCGCCGAAGACTGGCCCCACCGCGTTGCCGCTGGCCAGCGCCTGCCACTCCAGGACAGGCACCAGCTGGCCATTGACGATGCGCGAGCCGTACTGGATGTTATCGAGAGCCATGATAGATAGCCCTCCCTAGAGCTCGACGTATTGCAACGCCTCGACGCCGATGACGGCATAGGCGGTAGACGACTGGGTGCCCGTGAACGTCAGGTTCACCTGGATACCGCTGGTGTTCATGGTATTGAGCGCGTAGCGGTTGGTGATGTTGTCCTGGTCATCCAGGGCGAAATCCCATGCCAGCACGCCGGACGGCAACAGGGTGCCATGCTGGGCGATGTAGCGGGCCTGGGCATCGGTCGACGTGTCCTGGAACCGGAACAGGCCGGACCCATACTGGACGTCGCATTCAGACACGGCGCTGATGGCAATCGGGGCGCCGACGCCGCCGGACGACGGGTCAAACAGGCGCACATAAACGGCAAGGATCTGGCCGTTAATCGGGGCCAGCAGCTGCGCGGTGGAGACACCGGAGAGGCTGATGCGCTTGGTCTGCCGCACATACTGCCAGTTGAACACTGGCGGGCTGTCAGCGGCGCCCTGTGGCTGGTAGATGCCATGGCGGCGCCAGTTCTCGGTCACCACATCGGCAACGGTGGCATTGCCGGTGACGGTGTAGGGTCCCTGGTCCGCTTTGCTGGTAGTCGTGCCCAGCAGATTGAAGTTCAGGATCGGCGTCACAATACGCGCCGTGCCCGCCATGTACTGTGGGCTCACGAACGCGCGGAGTGGGGCCGCCGTCAACGGCGTGCCGTCTGGGGCCAGCTCAAAATACTGGTCCATCCACAGGCCCGCGGGCAGCTCGTAGCGACGCAGCACGCTCGTGCTGGCGTTCGTGTACGTGCTCAGCGATACCTGGTCGGTCTGCGGGTTGTAGAGGCTGCTGGTGGTCGTGTAGAGCGCGTTGCGGCGGTCGGCCTTACGCATCGGGCGGATGGTCTGGAACAGCGCCAGATCGATGCCGCTCTCGACGTTGATGGTGCTGAACTGGTTTTGCATGTTCAGCTGCACCTGCCCCAGGAAGTTATCCGGGAAGTAGGGCGACACGGTGATGGCGCCGGTGCCCGGCGTCAGCGTCAGCGCGTGAGACATCTCGACTTGCCAGCCGTAGATCACATCGGTCTGTTTGAACGGCTGCAGGCCGGTCTGGCTGGTGGCGCTGGCCTGGGCGAGCGTCACACTCGCGGTATCGTTGTTCTCTTTGAGTTCAATCGGGCGGGTGATGCCAGGGGCGCCATACAGAGACGCCGGGGCGACACTCGTGGGCTGGGTGGCGGTAGCCAATGTACACTCTCCTCAGTAGTTGACGGTTGGGCGTTGGCGGCCTGGGCCTGTTAGGATTGCGCCCCAAAGAGGGCGGCGGGTCCGGGCAGTCCGGCGCGTTGCATGACGATGCCGAGCAGGGCGATGATCGGCACGAGCGCCAGCGTCAGAAAAAACAGGAACACCAGCGGATGATCGAAATCCGCAAGCGAGGGTCTAGCCATTATGGGGCGACTCCTTGGCGGCGGCCAGCGCACGGGCGGCGGCGGCCATCGTCATACGGCGCTGTTCGTGCGCCAGAATGTAGAGATTTTCTAGCAGCTGGGTCTGCCAGAGCACATTAAGCGCGACGAGACCGAGCACGGCGCCGGTGGCCAGTCCCAGCGCCACCTCCAGCCGCGGATGATCTTCTGAGCCCGCAAGCCAGCTGATGAGAACCTTCATCGCGTGCTGCCTTCCTTCTCCTCATCCAACCGCAGACGGTAGACGCCCAGCGTCTCCTCATCGTCGTCGTACAATTTGAACGCGTGCTTGCAGCGAGGCACCGCGATGTCCTCTGGCAGAATGCTTTCATGCAGGTGTTTCAGGTCAGCCTCCTTGCGGAGCTTGAACAGATACACCCGCGACGCCTCGCTGAAAAAGGATTGCGGTACGCCTGTCGGACGCTGGGTCGCTGCCATCACCGCCACGCTGCGCTCCCGGCCTGAGCGAATCGCCTGGACGATGACATTGCCGCGCCCGTAGGCACCGCTGGAACTAAAGTGATCGGCCAATTCATCGATATAAATCAGTTGCTGATGGTGGTCGTCGGCGTCCTCATAGAACCAGCCGATAGCCGCCTGTAACCAGTCCACATAGGCAAGATTGGGTATTTGCGCGAGTACCGTGTCATACTTCAGATTCCACGCCTGCCGCATCGCGTGGCGGACGTGGACGCCGGAGGGCAACACGATGCTGTTGGCTAGCAGTTCGCCGCGCTGCCACTTCTTGTACCGCCGCGTCGCTGGCAGCCCGTTCAGCTCGTGGCTCGCCCGAAATCGCGGTTTCGAGTCGATCACCAGCACCCGTGGGTGCGGCTGTGTCGCTCGCCAGTGGGCTATCAGCCGCGAGGCGAGGACGGACTTGCCGCTGCCCGTTTTGCCGACGAGGACCGCCCGGCCGTCGGTCGGGATGGCGATGCGCGAGTAGCCCGCCGTCGGCGTCAGCTCCACCAGTGGCGTCGGCTGCTCGGTCTGCATCGTCTCCTGCGTCGCCATCGTCATCTCCCAGCAGGTTTTCTATCGTCACGACCGCCATGCGTGCGAACTGCTCCAGTTCGGCATCCGACACGCTGTCGAGTTGCTTGCGTCCCATGCCCACCAGCGCGTCCAGCGCGGGCAGCGGGATCGAGATCGGCAGGCCCTTGACACTGAAGCGCACACCGGCCGATTTCAACTGGACCAGCAGTGCGTCAATGAACTCGTTCAGGCCCTGGCGCAGTTTACTAGTCGGCGTCGAACCCGAACCCGGCAGAGCCGGTGAAACGGACGCCACCACTAGCGTCGGCGCTGTGGCCATTGCTGTCGCTGTTGGCAACAGGCTGCTGCTGTCGAGCGGGCTGCTGTTCGGACGCCTGCCGTACTGGGCGAGCTTCTGGGCGAATGACACGCGGCCCCTCCTGCATCTTGGCTTTCACCAGCGGATAGATCCGCATCGAATAGCTAAACAACGCCAGTGACAACGCGAGATAATCATCAGCGCCAAGCATCGCCTTGGCGGCCCGTTTGCCCCAGTTGGAGCGGTTGATAATGCGTGAAAGTGGATCGGCAATCGCGCTCGCCTCATCGGGCGTCAGCGCCGCCTCCTCCACCTCCACCCACATCGCCAGCAGCACCGAGCCGCCACCGAGCAGCCGCGCCAGCATATCGGCCAGTTCCCGCGGCGTCGCGCCCTTGGCCCGGCTCTGGCGGCCACTGGCCGTCACTCCAGAGCCGCCAGAGCGTGGGCCGGAGTCGTTCAGTGTGCCCGAACTACCGGCGGCCGCGGCGGAATCCGAGGGCTCGGCGGCGTCGAGGATGCTCATCCCCTCCAGCCGATCCAGCTGGCTCGCTGTCGCCCGGTTCGGCTTCGTCGTCTGCCGCGGTTTCCGCGGCGGCCTCATCGTCGGCTGCATGATGCTCCTCGTGTGGTTCTTCGTCGGCGACAATCTCGGTGATAGCGGTCTCGGCCGTCATCTCGGCGGTCATGGCCTCATCGGCGGCGGCTTCTGCCTCGTCGGCGATGGCGGCCTCCTCCTCCAGCAGCAGCGCGATCGCCTCCGCCAGTTGCGCGTCCTGGGCCGTCATCTGGTCATAGAGCCCGACGATGACGGCCTTCAACTCGGCCACCTGCTCGGCCAGATCGACGGCGGCGACAGCGGCCACGGTGGCCTCAGCCTGCGCCTCGGCGGCGGTCTCCTGCGCATCGGCGGCGGTGATGGCGGCGGCGCCGACGATGACGCCCTCAGCGAAACTCTGCGCTTCGCCTGCTGCCTCATCCGCGTCGCTCTCGATCACCGTCACGTCCGCCATGCAGAGACCTCCACTCCCGCCTACGGGTAGCCGAACTGGGGCACACCCGCCGGATTGATGCGACGGCGGAATTGCACCATCGCAAAGACGGATTTGGTATAGTTGCTGCTCAGCGCAAAATAAATGCTGGTATTACCGCTCAGCGGATACCAGGTAATTGGGGGCGCCACCGTGCTATTGAGCGTCGAGATAATCAGGGCGAAGGGTGTGGGGGCGAGCGTCGCGGTGCCCGTTACACTCACGAACTGGGCACTGGCGTTCTGCTCGGTGGTCAGCAGCACATTGCCGGTCTCATTGCCGAGTGCCGTCACCATGACTACGGCGACCTCGCAGGGACCAGAGAAGGGCACCGGACAGGCGAACGGACTGCCCGCAGGCAGCCCCCCAAAGGCGATAGGGCTGGTATACTCGTACTCCGGCCGGACATGGGCCGCGAGCGCATGGACTTCTGCCGCCAGCTCAGAGAGCCGATTGACGGCCTCATTGGGCTCGGCGACGCTGTCAAGGGCGTCTTGCTCCGCTTCCCGGAAGAAGGGCGGAGCTGCATGATGCTTCCACATGGAGTGTAGTGTAAATAACAGTGAGACTAGAACGCAAGGACGAATTTTGCGATTGTCTATGCGCCCACGCATAGATAGCCAGAAGATACTATGTTTTGATAGTACCTGCTGGCTAGTGGTGATAGGCAGTTATGTATACTTGACCGTTTTTGGCGGTTTACCGGGTCAGAACGGGGGCGCGGAGGGTGGGGCGGCGGAGGTGACGATTGATCGGGTAGGCGTAAATGCTCCACAGGCAGACGTGGCCAATCAGGGCGCCGGTCTGGCGGTCGTCACTGCTGGTAGAATTGGCGACGGTGATAAACCAATCTTCAAAATCGAGCCCGGATCCGGCGGCGACCTCCAGTAGTTGCTCGGCGGTCCAGCGGTCCTCGGCGGTGTGACGGCTGTTCTGGCCGCGAATGCCGAGCGAACGGTAGACGTTGGCGTCACAGTCGAAGCCGGAGAGCACGATGCGCCAACTGTCGCCGAGCGCCTGCAGCCGGGCGATGACCTGCTCGACGTCGGGGTAGGTGTAGACCACGGCGCCCTCCGACAAGTCGAGCCGCTCAGGCACGTTGATCGGCCGCCGGTGGATGCGTGGCTGCTTCAGTGGCACCGTTTTGTGCAGGTATTTCGATTTGGGCAGCTGGCCGCCGCGGTACTCACGCGGTTGGGCGGGTAGGCGTGGCCGTTTGCCTTTGGGGCCGTGCTCCGGCGTCACCACATGGCCACGGGCTGCCTGCCGCGAGAGCGGGACACCAGCACGGGCCTGCTGCTGGAACTGGGTGACGTAGCGCTTGATGGTGGCGGCTTTGTAGTCGGCCAGCGGTTTCGTCGGCGCGAACTCTGGCAGCCCGGCCAGATAGCGGCGCCCGGCGGCGACATCGAAACTAGCGCGTTTGGCCATCGTCGTCCCCCTCCGAGTCCTCTGATTCCGCCTCCGGGTCATGCTCACCAGCGCCGGTACGAATCAGCTGCAGCACACCCGCCATCGAACGCGGCGCGGGCTGCTGGTACGGCAGTGTCCACTTGACGCGCCAGCTGCCCGGATCGCCGGTATCGCCGCTACAATCGGGCTCAGCGGTCGTCAGGATGCCATCGGTGCGGATCGACACCAGCGAGCCCACCGGCAACGTCAGCGCCTTCTTGGCCGCCTTCGCGCGTACCCGGCCGACGACGGTATGAAACCATTCCGGGTGGCTCCACTCATCGAGCTGTTCAACCGCTCGCTGCCACTGCCAGCCACCATCGACGGGGAAGGGAATCGCGCCTGCGGGAATGGCGAGCGGTCCCTGGCCGTAGGTCGCGTAGCCCTCGTCACGCCGCGCTACCCGGTTCCAACTGCCGACGGTGTGAATCACAAGGTTCCGCAGGGCCGCCGCGACGAGCGCCGCCGTCGGATAGCGCCGCGGGTCACTACTGGCGGCATACGTCGCCCGTGAACGCAGCGCCCGCAACGTCTCGATCCACTCTCGCGCCAGATTGTGGCGCCCCGTCTCCGGCCAGCGGATCGAGCGCTGCATCCACAGATGCCAGCCACGCAGCAGCGCCACCTGGATCTCGGCGCCACTCGCCCAGCTCACGAACTCACGGCCCGGCTCGCTGGGATACGTCGTCGTCACCGGCTGGCTCGTCGCCCGCACTTTGAGCGGCAGCAGGCCGATATGGTCCCAATCGACGGGGATCCTGACCCGGACCTTGTAAAAACTGGGCTCGTAGCCGACATCGCCGATGCTCATTTTCTTGGGACGGGCGTAGCGTTCGTGCTCGACGCGACCGACGGGCAGGCCATGCAGACACGCCGCATAGCTCCAGCGCATGTCGAGATTCGAGACCGCGCCGAGCAAGCCACGGCCGCCGTTGAGAGCGCCGGGCGCGGTGAACAGTTCGCTGCGGCCTGCGGGCAGCACGCGCAGCAGCGTCTCGAGGATGTCTACCGGCGCCATGCGGTACTCATGGCCTTTGGGCAACGTCCCACGCAGCAGTTCCTGGCCGGTGAGCGTCGGCGTCGGCCAGAGATAGGCCCACGAGCCGAACCCCCGTTTTTCGTCACGCAGCACCGCGCCGAGATCGTGCCAGGCCCGCTCGATCAGGTCGGCATCACTCACGCCGCCGAACCAGGGCACCGACGAGCGGACATCGAGCCGTGCGCCATCGCGGGTAAACGTCGCGCTGCGGAGTTCCGAGCGGTACGACGAGACGGACCAGCCGCAGCGTTCGGCGTCCTCCACATCGGCGCGAACCATGCGCCTCCCTGGCTGATTGCCGCACCACACCAGCACATCGGGCCGCGGCTCGGTGGCCCAGGCACGCCCCAGCGCCTCGCCCAGCGGCTGCAGTTCCCGCGGCTCGCAGAACGTGATGCGGCGCTTGCTGGGGTCTTTGCGGCCATGTTTCAGCACTGGGGCCAGCAGCGGCGTTGGGTGACTGGCGGGGTTCGGCTCGGTGAGCGGTGAGGGTTGATTCTGCGGGTTAATCATGGATCACCTCCGCACGGTCACTAAGCCACTGTTGGTACTGCCGCCGTATGACTGTCCAGTGGTCAAAACGCAGTTTGCCACTCTGGCGCTTGATGCAACCAGCACAGTTGGTGCGATAGGCGCGGCGTGGGAGTTGCCGCTGACAGGTGTAGCAGAGGCGCACCAGATGCGCTGAAATGGTGGGGCCCTTCTTAGTCATTGATGACCTCCGTCGTGATGACTTCTGGCGTCTGTTCTGGCGTCACCAGATCCGTCAGGCGTTCCACCAGCAGCACACAGCGCAGCGAATACAGCGCCAGTTCATCGGCGAGGGCGGGGCGGTACTTGGCAGCCCAACGCAATTCGCGGATGAGGTCATCGGCGTGGCTGATGCTCATCATCAGGGCAATATCGGCCAGCTGCGCGTTGTCGAGCGCGGCGGGCAATGGGGCAGGAGCGGGCTGAGCGCGGCGGGCGTTGCGGATGATCTTCACGAGGGTATCCCTTTCACGCGGCAATATTCCGACATCATCAGGTCTAAGCGTTTCGGGGCGAGGTTCGCCCAGCCGCCTGTTTGTGCCAGTGCCCAGCGGCGAAATGCGCGGTCATCGTAGGGGGGGCGCCGCGCAACGGGGGGGGACTCCGCCTCTGGGTCCGAGTCCGGTTCTGGCTCTCCCGATTTTTTTTCAAAAAAGGGGGTGTCGCGCGTATGCGCGGTTTCCTCTGACGGTTCATATAACGGTTCTAAGACGGTTGGGGTGGCGTGGGTGCCGCCCTTTGTGTATGAGATGCCGCCCTTTTGTGTATGAGATGCCGCCCTTTTGTGTATGAGATGCCGCCCTTTTGTGTCTTCAAGCGAAACAGCGGTGGTGGCGCCATCCTTTTTGATAGAAAGGGCGGCATCTGCGCCGCTGTTTTCGTGTTCGTCATCAGAAAGGGCGGTGGTGGCGCCATCCTTTGTGTGTCTCTCAAATGGAGCTTTGGGCTCGCCATTTTCCAGGTGCATCTCGTACTCCGTGGCACGGCCGCGGCCGCCGCGAGCGAAGGCGACCGGAATCAATAGCTGTTTATCCTCCAGCTTGCGGAGAATGCGCTGGACGTTGCGGCGGTCGTATTCCGTCTTCCATGCCAGGTAGTCCACACTGGGGTGAATGTGCTCGCCGAAATCATTCCCATGATCGGCCAGGGCAATCATAATCGCCTGCTCATCATGGGGGAGGCGGATGTCGTAGACTCGGCCGATGAGTTTCCCGCTCATGCTCGGCGCTCCCTCCGGGTGGTCGTGGGTTTCGTCTGTGGCCATACCAGCCGCAAGAACAGCCTTTGCTGGCCGCCGCTGGCGACATGGGATAACTGGACGTAGCCACGAGCCGCCAGGAACCGCAGGCGCTTATACACGCTGTCATACGTCGTCTCGAGATCCGCAGCAACGTCTCGGATCGGCGCCTGCATCAGTGAGCTGCTGGCCGCGCCATAGGCCACCAGCGCCGCCAGGACCGCCATGCCGAGCGCCGAACGTCGCAGCGACGGATCGGTCAGAATTGAGGTGAGTAACATCTGGGCATCCTCACCGCCTGACAGTCTGTTCATGCGTGGGGGAGTACCCTTGACGCTGGCAGATACGGGCGGTACACTATGCGTGTGGGCAGTACGCGACATACACTCTCCTGACTGTGCAACGAGCCTGCCCCACGATAGGAGCGGCGAGAGGGCGGAAAAAACTGAATATGCTTTCACATCGCAGCGCCACGGTCTTGCTTGTAGGCATAATATCCGTGGCGTTCGCGTATGCGTGAGCGGCTGCCCCCAGTCACACAGCAAGGACGCGGCGACTAGGTGACACGCATCTACTCAACCATAAGACGAATGGCGAGCGGCTGGTGTCACGTCAACAGTGAGAAGAAACTAGACGGATGCCGGGGCCATGTCGGTGTCTGTCCGGCCTCGTGTCGGTAACGGCGTCGGCACCGTCGTCGCCAACGCAATGAGCTGTCCGCCGGTCGTCGCCGGCGCCTCCGAGCTGACGTCTGGCGCGGCCGGAGCGAGGGTAGCCGCGGCGCCGATGCGACGCATGGCCTGATAGTCGGCCATCGCCTCGCCCCAGGTATCCATGACTACGGCATGCGGCAGCAGCCAGGTGCGGCCATCCTCCGCCTTGCTCAGCCCATTCTCCGCGGTCTTGGCAAGCTGGTTAATCTGGCGGTTGAGATCGCGGATGAGTCGCGCATCCTGGCCGATGCCCAGCGCCTCGCGGATCTGTGCCGCCTTCCACATGCGCCCGGTGTTCTGCTTGGCGACGGCTCGTCGGAACTTCGCTTGCCGGTGCGGGGGCAGGTGCTCCGCGATAAAGCGCACGTCCACATCGGTATGCGTCCCGGCGCGGAACCGCTCGACGGCGCCCGCCAGCGCGGCGTCCATGCCCTTATCCAGCTCGGCCAGCGTCGCTTTGGTCTCGTCGGGCGCGGCGAACTCGGCGAACACGCCGATGTAGAGCACCACGGCGGTAATGACGGAGCAGGTGACGAGATCCAGCAACACCTGGCCGAGATCGAAGCCGCCACCCTTGCCGCTGCTATTGGCCAGTAGGAACCCCACGCCCGAATAGAGCGAGGCGCCCATGCCCACCCACATAAACCGCTTGGCATAGATGGCGTTGCGCTTGGCTTCATTGAGATACGAGGTCCGCTGGATGCGCGAGAGCCCAGAGCGGGCGGCGATCTCGGTGAGCTGGGCGAGCCAGTTGCGCCAGTTGCGCCCGGCCAGGGTCATCAGCATCTCGGAGCCCAAGCCCAGGCCGAGCCCTGAGATGATTTCGAAGCGTGGGAACCAGACGGGGCCGAGCAGCCCGCTCATGTTGAGCATGCCGCCGCTGAATTGCTGGGCGGCGCGTATCACCATCATGGCGGCGACGACGATAAAGACCACGCGGGACAGGCGTTGTTCGTTAAAGGGTTTCGCGGTCATCGGGGTGTTCCTTCCTGTTCTCCACTAGCGAACTCTGCGAACAGCGGGGCAATCTCCCGCTCCAGTTCCATCCAGGCCAGATAGGCGCGAGTGGAGGGCTCGTAGCTGGGGATGATCCCCGCCCGATGCAGTTCGCCCAGCTCCAGCATTGCGCCGGAGATGCTACGAGCTGCTGCCCACGCCTCACGCTGGCGCTTGCTCCATTCCGGCTGCGGGTGCTCGAAATGGCCCACATACTCGCGTTTTGTGGGGGCGAGATACATGGTTGTGACTGTCTCCATAGTTGGCATCCCGGTACTCCTTTGTCTGACACTTGACAACGTTTTGGTTGACGTGATAAGCTTAGCATAGCCTACAGGGGCATGTCAAGCATAGTACGAAACACGAGGACAAATATGCCTATGATGACTGAGACGCCGGAATACGTTTCGTATCCACAGGCCATCCAGCTCTATCATGTGTCGCGAGCAATGCTCGTGCGGTGGGTGCGTCAGGGCAAGATTCGCGAGTATCAACGAGCGGCCGGTGGTTATCCGATGCTCCGGAGTGAAGAAGTGGCGGCGGCGGTGCGTATTGTGCCTGTAGAGCGCGAGGGAGAATAGTATGCGCTGGCTCGCTGGCTACTACCGCGGCGCCTATCGTAATGACATTGGTTTCTGGTTTGCGACCGTCGTACTCCTGACGGTGGCCATGTACAAACTTGCGGGGTGGATCGCGGGAGTCGAGACGGGTATAACGTTTCAGGGCGTGTGGGATGAGGTAGAGCCGCCGAAGCTTGAGCCAGCGCATGATACGATCATCCGTGCATTAGACGTAGTAACCGGGCGCGAGGAGGTCTGGTGCCAGTATCCAATCGCTCAGGTTGAGGAGGCTGTGGAGCTGCTGAATGGCCTGTACGGCGGGCAGAAGTTGTTTTGGCGTCAGGGCGAGGAGCGACCCGATAGACGAGCCGAGCGACTGGCGCATGAAGCACGAGAGCGTGAGCGACGGCGGTATATCACACGCCCGCTTGTCCACAAGAGTGTCCCGATCTATCGCAACAATAGCTATCCACCAGTGATACTCGCGTGGGCGGACACCCGCGAGGAGGCGCTGGCATTGCAACAGGAGTTTATGCGACAGGGCATATCTACGACTGTCCCTGGAATCGGAGCATATTAATGCGCTGGCTACGTTCCTTCCCGGCTCGTATCCCGGAGGGGCGGTCCTACATTGTGGATCGCATGGAACGACTTCTACTCGACAACTACGACTATAGCCCTCTGGAATCGGTCGATGAGGATGTCTGTCTGCTGGAGTGGGACATGGCGGCGGACGTCATCCAGCGGGAGACGTTCGAGTATTACGCTGAACAGTACCCGTATTACGTGCTGGTGGCGCCGTATCGGCTGTGGCATCTGCCGTCGATCCCGGAGCCGTACCAGGCGGTGTGGGCGCACCGCTGTATGACGGATCGCTAGGGTGGCGAGCGGTGGGTGGAGCATGGCGAGGCACTGGCGGACTATGTGGGGTTCGGCATGATCTATCTGCCACGGCGCGTCGTGCGATCGTTCCTGGAGGCTCCGGCGCCAGAGCGCGGCTATCCGCTGGCAATGGCAGGCGGGTACAGTGACGAGCGGTTTACCGACCAGACGTTTTCGATGTGGTATCGCCACCGCTATAGCGAGGGGGGGCCGGTGCGGATCACCTGGGACGTTGAGCCGGTGCATGTGCATGAGCGAGA
>DAHUXT010000062.1 GCA_027307065.1 Ktedonobacteria bacterium | reverse complement strand
TGCGGGCGCGCGCGTCCCGACCGACCGTGATGGTGGATGCGTCGTCCAACGCGGCATAAGCCTTTGTCTTGCAATCCTTAACGATTGGTAGGCTCTCGCGCCCGCCTTCACAGTGACGTGAGGGTGGGCGCTTCTTCCACTACTGGGTGCGCATTTTGCCGCTTCTGGCCACGCGAGCGTTGGTACTGCCACGCCGCCAGCAGGTAGAAGATGCCACCTAGCAGCCACCACGGATCCCACAGCCAGACGTGCCAGCGCATGCCCTGCCAATCTATCGGGCCATTCACGTGGACGACGCCCGCGAGCACCAGCCCCTCGACGAGCAGTTGAACGCCGCCGTAGAGCGTCAATCCGATGCCGCCGAGCCAGGCGAGCGTCGCTTTCCAGCCCGCTGGCAGCCACGTCGCCCACGAGCGCGCCAGCGTCAGCGCGAACAGGCCGCCCACCACCTTGGCAATCCCGGTGAGCCAGACAATCGCGATGAAACCTGGATCATGCGCTAGCGCTTGAATAGTGCGGCCAAGGGTATTGACTCCAAACGTTCCGCCCGCGGCCCAGTAGAAGCTCATCAGTGCGAAGAGCATCGCCCAGCCGCAGGCCAGATAGGCCGCCCAACGACTCGTCGCGTGAGTCGCCGATTCCGAGGCAATTGTGTCCGGCACGAACTTATATCCCTCCTGCTCATCGATATCTCCTTCATCAGAGAAATAGCGGAAGTCTCAGGCTTCGGCCAACGCTCGCGCCACCTGTGGCACATCCGCAAGCGGCACGATGCGCGTCTCGCCGCTCCGCCGCACCCGTAGCTCCGCGCCGCCCGCCGCCAGTGACCGCGCGCTCACGGTGATGCGCACCGGCATGCCGAGCAGATCGGCATCGTTGAACTTGACGCCAGCGCTCACCTCGCGGTCATCATAGAGCGTCCACTCCGCGCCAAGTACGACATAGAGCGCCTCGGCAGCCTCCCGCGCCGCGCCATCGTTCCCTGCCGCCAGCAGCGAATACGCGTACGGCGCGATGGTTGACGGCCAGATAATCCCGGCGTCGTCGTGGTGTTGCTCCAGCACGCATGCCAGCAGCCGCGTAATGCCGAGGCCGTAGCAGCCCATGACTATCGGCTGGCTCGCGCCGCCTTCGTCGCGGAAAGTCGCGCCCATCGTCGCACTATACTCCGCTCCGAGTTTGAACGTGTTGCCCGCCTCTATGCCTCGCCGCGTCTCGAGGATTCCCCCGCACGTGGCACAGACGCTCCCCGCAGTAACCTGCGCGAAATCGCCGGTAAACTCGGCGGTGAAGTCACGCCCATAGCGAACGCCCGCCAGGTGATAGTCCATCTCGTTTGCGCCCGCGATCAGGTGAGCCGCGCCAACGACTGAGCTATCCGCGACTACCGTTACCGGAGCGTTCACCCGCAGCCCAACCGGCCCGGCGTAGCCCGTCACCAGTCTGTGAGCCGCCGACTCCTCCGGCGAGAGCGAGCGCACCTCCACGCCGAGGAGATTGCGCAGCTTGATCTCATTGACTGCCAGGTCGCCGCGAATGAGTGCCAGTACCAGTCGCTCGCCCGTCGTGTAGAACACCGCCTTGAGCGTCTGATTCGCCGCACACTGGGCAGCGTCGCACAGCGCGGCGATTGTGGTCGCGCCCGGGGTATGGAGCCTGCGTAGCGGCTGTTCTTCACGTTCAGCCGCATGTTCAGTCGCCGCGCCACTCGCGTCACCCGCGGCAACGGCGATCTCCTGATTGGCGGCATAGCCGCAGGTCGGGCAGACAATCAGAGTATCCTCGCCGCCATCGGCCAGCAGCATGAACTCGTGCGCCTCGTAGCCGCCCATGATGCCGGTATCCGACGCGACCACCAGTACCGGCAGCCCGACCCGCTCGAAGATGGCCAGATACGCCGCGACGACTCGCTCGTAGAGGGCATCGAGATCAGCCTGCGACGTGTGAAAGCTGTAGCCGTCCTTCATCAGAAACTCACGCAGCCGTACCAGTCCGCCACGCGGGCGCGGCTCATCACGAAACTTGGTCTGAATCTGAAAGACGAGTTGCGGCAACTGGCGATAGGACGTGATGACCGACCGTGCCAGATCGGTAACGGCCTCTTCGTGGGTCATCGCCAGCACCATCGCTCGCCCTCCGGCGTCATCGAAGCGCGCCAACTCATTGCCGATGGCGTCATAGCGGCTGCTCTCGCGCCACAACTCGGCTGGCTGCACGACCGGCAGTAGCACCTCCTGGCCGTCGATGCGCTCCATCTCCTCGCGCGCGATGCGCTCGATCTGGCGCACAGCCCGCAATGCCAGCGGCGTGAGGGTGTAAATGCCCGCCGCCAACTGGCGCGCCAGTCCCGCCCGCAGGATCAATCGGTGACTCGGCAGTTCAGCCTCCGCCGGAGCTTGCCGCTGCGTGCGAGCCATCATCTGTGACATGCGCATGATTGTTTTCTCCCTTCGCACATTGCCCGTCGCCAAAAACGCCAACAAAAAAACCCTGTCCTTGCAAGGACAGGGTTTCGAAGACCTGCGGTACCACCTTTGCAGCCGCCAGCAAGCGGCCTCTCTGCCGCACGCCACGAGACAGCACGAGATCGTACGAAATATCGTCGTGGGATGCGCGGCCCGAAATAACGGTGGGCCACCGGGACAGCTCGCCGCTGCCAGCTCAGGAGTGGGTTCGCCGCCGCGCTGGCTACCGACCTCGCACCATCCGGTCGGATCTCTGCCTGCCGCGCTTTGCAGCTACTGGCCTCCATCAGCCTCTTCTTCTGTTGTTGCATCCAGTATACGGGCGACCGAGATGCCAGGTCAAGCCGGATACGCCAGCCAAGTCTCGTCGCATCTGGTCAAGTTGTCGGAAACCAGGCGCGAGGGCGTGGTATGCTGGCCGCGAACGACACGTCACCATCATCCGTAAAGTTGAGTGAACACCCGTGGCTGAAATCTACCCCACCGATCGCGCCTCGCTCGAGCGCGACTGCGATATTCAATATTTCATCGCGACTGGTCCCGGCGGACAGCATCGCAACAAAGTCGAGACGGGCGTCCGGCTGACGCATCGCCCCACCGGCATCGTCGTCACCGCCACCGAGCGCCGCTCACAGCGCGCCAACCGTGAAGCAGCCTTCGAGCGCATGGCAGCCAGACTGGACGACCTGCAGAAAGTCGTCGAGCCGCGCATCCCTACCAGGCCATCCGCTGGCAGCCGCGAGCGCCGTCTTGAGGGAAAACGCCGCACCGGGGAGCGCAAACGCGCGCGCCGGTTATCACTATCCGACGAGTAGCGGGCTACGATTCGCTCGCCTGCGATGGAGATTTACTGAGGAATATGCGGCGCAGCAGGTTGCCAAACGCGCCCAGACCGCCCAGCAGAAACCCGGCGCCCGCTACCCGGCCAGCCTGTACGCCGAGCTGGAAAAGGTCGACATTCCACACCGGCGCGTAGATCGTGGTGTATACCACCGCCAGCACCAGAAATGGCAGCACGGTGAGGACAATCGCCACCTCCAGCCGATGCGCCACCAGGCCGATGATGATGGGCAGGATCAGGATCGAGACGGAGGCGACGTTGGGGTAGACGATACCCAATGGCAAGAACACGACATTGAGCACCGTGCTCACCATCGCGAATCCCTCGAGAACGACCAGCACCCCCAGCGCGATCAACCGGATGATGTCGTTTTGGCCCGTCTTCAAGTTCCGCATGTTGGCCTCCCGCCTTCGTTATAGTGCCCCACGAAGCCACCTGAATTGACACTCGCCATGATCTCATCACGCGAGGACGCCGCTCGCTTGGCGCTTGAATGCCGCCAACGGCAGAGGCGCGGCGCTGATGGGAGTCGCGATCACCGGTAATGGGCTGTTCCCAGGCAGGCCGAGCGCAAACTCAACCGCACTAGCGATCCTCTTGTAGCCCTCATGCGTTGGGTGAATGTCTTTGAAGCGGGGATCGCAGACCCAGGTGAGCGTGCAGATGCTGGCGGCCATCTTCTGATCGCCGCCGAACGCTGTGTAGACATCGACCACGGGAATCTTGAATTGCGCGGCGTCCGCACTCAGATGATCATTCAGCTCGTGGACAAACGGCGCGGAGTTCGGACACTCCTTGATAAACGGGTTGTAGTAGTTCAGCAGGTGCAGATCGCCATTAGGCCCGCTCTTTGGCGTTCCCAGCGCGGCAAGCAGCTTTGGCAGAATAACCTGCGTCAGGTTGTCGTCCATGCGGGTGAGATCAGCCTCGGCACTGGCAGTTGCGGTGCAGGTTGCTCGGTCCCAATCGGGAATTACATCATTCGAGCCTATCTCCAGGGTGATCGGGCTAACGTGGCCGCGATTCTCTTCACGTGTCAAAAAGTCGATTGCCGCCTGCAACTGCGGGCCAGTGTACGAGCCGTGGTGCAGAATATGCCCGACACACGCGCCGTGAATCATCGTATCCGTCGACTCACCCGCGCAGGCGTAGTTGACGACGCCAGTGACGTTGACGCGGTGAAGGTCGTTGAAAATGTCATCCGCGAAGCCATCGCTGAAATCGAGATTGGGCTGGTAGCCAAACGAGAGCGAGTCGCCCAGCGCCATATAGTAATGCGGGCTGAGCGCCTGCGCGGGATTGTTCCGGCTCAATACCAGGATATCCACACCCGCGAGCACCGCCACCAGAAGAACCGTCAGCGCTACCAGCGTGACAATGCGACGGACGCGTTCGCCTGGACCTGTGGATTTCGCCGCGCTGTCTGGAGACTGAGACATGGCGCGTTCTCCCATCACTCATCGCAGTAGATCCCATGCGCGCCTCGGATGAGCAAGCGCCGCACGGCACCTTTCGATTTCATCCATTATCGTGGTTCAGCACGCCTACCGCAAGGGGACGATAAATCGCCCGCGAAAACAGTCTCAAAACACAGGCACGAAAGTTCCGAACATGGCCCATTGCGTGCGACACGCCCTATACTACTACCGCCCGCAGAACTATCACTGTCGGATATATATCATCGAGACAATACTGGAGACCTCTGCATGACGCTGCCTCAGGCTATTCTGTTGTTCGTGGTCGCGCTGGTTGCGGGCGCGCAGAACTCGGTCGCGGGCGGCGGCAGCTTCTTGACGGTTCCAACGCTCATCTTTACGGGCGTACTCCCGATTCAGGCCAACGCCACCAATACCATCGCACTGTGGCCGGGGTCTGTGGCCGCGATTCCTCCCTATCGCGACGCGCTCGAAACCGAGCGGCGAACGCTGGTGCTGCTGAGTGTCATCAGCGTGATCGGCGGCATCCTGGGCGCGGTTATCCTGCTCAAGACGCCCCAGAACGCGTTTCTGTTCATCCTCCCGTTCCTGATGCTGTTGGCCACCGTGCTCTTCGCGGTTGGCGGCCCAATCACCGCGCGTTTGCGGCGCCCGGACAAGGCGTCGGGGCCGCGCTGGCTGGTGCTGGCGGGCGTCTCGCTCGTGCAATTTGTCGTCGCGCTCTACGGCGGATTCTTTGGCGGCGGCATCGGCATCCTGATGCTTGCCACGCTCAGCCTGATGGGCATGCGCAACATTCACACCATGAACGCGCTCAAGGTGGTGCTGGCAAGCTGCATCAACAGCGTCGCCCTGGTGACGTTTATCGTGGCGGGGATCGTGGAATGGCCGCAGGCATTGGTGATGATGGCTGGTGCGATTATCGGCGGCTGGGGCGGCGCCTCGGTGGCGCGCAAGATCGACGAGCGCTACATTCGCATTTATGTCATCGTCATCGGCGTGGTGATGACGATTGCGCTGTTCGTCCGCGCCCGCTAGCCCGCCCGCTCAGCCAGCGATCAATTTCCCCAGCGCCAGACACGCCACGACGATGAGCAATCCGCCAGCCGTGACGAGGAACGCGGTTCTGCCCGGCGTGAGCCAGTTGAACTTCCATCCTTTGGGATAAATTGGGAATGGGAACGGGTTGGGGTAGGGCGAGAACCGCCATCGCGGCAACTGCAGCCCCGACTCTTCCGGGATGGGCCGCCCGCCACCGCTATGAGCCTGCGGAACTCGACGCGCCCGATGCTCCTTATGATGGCGATGGATGCGGTGTGGCTGGGGTTCTGAAGGATGATCGCTCATGGCGTTGGCCGCTTTCTCGCGTTAGGCATGTCTCCCGCTTGCTCATCACAGTGTAGCATCCGCGCAAGGCCCATGTGGTTCCCGCCGTGACGGCCTACGAGCTGACAAGATACCCGGCAACGTCTTCGGAGTGGTAGCGCCAGAAGCGTCTTCCGCTCGCGGGATCGCGCGCCTCGATATACGATCCGTTATCCGGACCGCACTGTGGCCGCGCATACTGATGGCTCCCCATCAGGCAATCGTTTGTGGCACGGTTTCGGGGACAGCGCAGAGCAACACGAGTTGGTGGCGTGTTACCCAAACTGGCTACCAGAATTGGGACGGATGTACCAACCGGTTGTGTATGGGTCAGCGAGAATGTAGTCTCCGGCTGGATGTGAAGATCATGGTTTCTGTGTACAGACAGGTGAGGCGACCCTATGGACAGTTCGGCGACATCTCAGGCAGTCACGGTCTTGCTGCCAGGCGCGCTCACCGAGCAGACGGGCGGCGCAAGCACCGTCCGGGTGGGTGGCGAAACGGTGCGCGAGGTTATTCGTGCGCTCGAGGCCGCGTGGCCAGGGATGGAATACCGCCTCTGTTTCGAGACGGGAGAGCTACGCACCTTCGTCAACATCTTCGTCAATGGGCGCAACGTCCGCTACCTGCAAGGCCTGGAGACCCCAGTGCCCGTTGGCGCCACGCTCCACATTCTGCCATCGGTTGCGGGCGGCTGATACCCAGACTACCCAGCGCAATCCCCCGCACGTCGTCGTAGACCTACATCGAAACGGAGGAGACTGCATGGCACAGAAGTATCCCAGTGGCACCGTGGTGGTGCTGGCTGGCACGAAGCGCGGGCTGTTTCTGCTCAGCTCTCAAGATCGCCAGAACTGGACGGTGGAAGCTACAGAGATGAGTGGCATGCGCGTGTACAACGCCATGCTCGACCAGCGCTCTGGCAGCCGCATCTTCGCCGCCGAGAATGGCGATTTTTTTGGCAATTTCATCAAGTACAGTGATGACTTTGGCCAGACCTGGGAGAAGCCGGAGAAAGGTATCGAGTTCCCTGAAGAAAGCGGCCTCAAACTGACCAATATCTGGCTGATCGAGCCGGGACGCGCCGACGAGCCGGGCACACTGTATTGTGGCGTGGACCCCGCCAGCCTCTGGGTCAGCACCGACAATGGCGTGACATGGGCGATCAACGAGGGGCTGGAAAATCACCCGACCCGCGCCAGTTGGAATCCGGGCAATGGCGGCCTCTGCCTGCACAGCATCGTGCCGGACTACTCCAACCGTGACCGCATGTGGATTGGCATCTCAGCGGTCGGCTGCATGCGCACCGACGACGGCGGCAAGACGTGGAGCTTTGCCAACAAGGGCACGCGCGCTGGATTCATGCCCGATCCCTATCCCGAATATGGCCAGTGCATCCATCGTGTGGTGCAGCATCCCACCAACCCCGATGCGCTGTATCAGCAGAACCACTGCGGCATCTATCGCACCGAGAATGCTGGCGAAGAATGGATCGACGTGCAGGGTACGCTCCCCTCGGAGTTCGGCTTCACCATCGCGCTCGACACCCATCATCCCGAGACGTTCTTCGTGATCGTGGAAAATGGCATGGGGCGCAATAACGTTGGCGACCAGTTCACCATCTACCGCACGCGCGACGCTGGCGGCTCATGGGAATCACTGACCAACGGGCTGCCCTCCGGCGAGAACGTGCGCCTGGGTGTGTTGCGGCATGGCATGTGCGCCGACGCACTCGATCCGTGCGGCGTCTACGTTGGCACCAACACCGGGCAACTCTTTGCCACCGCCGATCGCGGCGAAAGCTGGAACCTGATCGCGGACTACCTGCCGCCCATCTATTCGGTAACGGCGACGATCATCCAGTAGATTCTGCCTTCACCACCAGGAGCCGCCACGATGGAATACACCAGCGAAGACGAATGGCTCTGGGGATGGGATACTACCCCTGGCATCGTCTCCGTCTGGGCCGAGCGCAACGGACGCGCGATCGTCTGGCGGCGTGCTGCTGGTGGTGGAGCGCTCACCCGCGAAGCAGATCGGTTTCGTCCGTGGCTGCTGCTGCCCACGCTCGATGATCTGGCCCACCTTGGTTCTGGTCTCTTGCCAGAGGGCGCGGTCGGAACCGAGTTGCCCGGCATGGTCGCCTGGCGCGAACTATCTGGCAACGGCCATTTTCGCTACCTTGTCAGCGCCACCGATGGCCGCACACTCGATACCGCCATCATGTCTGGCGCATCGGCGCGGCTGGGACGCCAGGTGCTGCGATTCGCCGATATGGGCGACGAGGCGGCGCTCAGCCTGCCACCCGAAGAACAGTATCTGGTGGCCACCGGACGCACTCACTTTCGCGGCCTCAGCTTCGACGACCTGCACCGGCTGCAATTCGATCTCGAAACGACCGGGCTGAATCCCGCCCGAAGTAGCGTCTTTCTCGTCGCCGTGCGTGACAATCGCGGATTCTCCGGCGTGCTCGATGTCGCGGAGCGCGGGTTGGAGGGTCCGGCAGCCGAGGCCGATCTAATTCGGCGGCTGGCCGCGCTCATTCAGCGGCTCAATCCCGACGTGATCGAGAATCACAACCTCCACGGCTTCGATCTCCCCTTCCTCGCCCGTCGCGCTGAAATCCTGGGCATCACACTGGCGATCGGCCGGCTGAGCGGTGGGCTGCGCAGACGTCCGGCATCACGCGGGTATGGTCCGTGGCGCAGCGATGAAGCCGACCCCGCCGAACGGGACGAGGCGCGTGGGCGCTATACGGTGCCGGGCCGAGAGTTGATTGATACGCTCGACGCGGTGCGCCGGCATGACTTCGCCGCGCGTGATCTCCCGGGCCACGGACTCAAAGCGGTGGCGCGCCACTTCGGGCTGGCGTCGCCTGAGCGCGAATACGTCGCGGGCGCGCAGGTCTACTCCACCTGGCAGCGTGACCCCGAACGGGTGCGCCACTACGCGCTCGATGACGTCGCCGAGGCAGATGGCGTAGCGCGCTTGCTCGGTGGCGCGGCCTTCGCCCTGGCGCGAATGGCTCCCCGGCGCTACGAGCGACTGGCCGACGCTGGCCCGGCGACGGGCGTACTCGACCCGCTGCTGGTGCGCGCCTATCTGCGGGCGGGCGCGGCGATTCCAGCGCGGACCACCAGTGACGGCACTCAGCATAGTGGCGCGGCGCTCTACCTCTTCGCCTGTGGTGTCGCGCGGCGCGTGGTCAAGGCAGATGTCTCCAGCCTGTACCCCTCGCTGATGCGCCAATATCGCATCGGCCCCGCGAGCGACCGGCTTGGCGCGCTGCTGGCGTTGGTGGACCGGCTGGTGGAGCAGCGGTTGGCGGCCAAAGGGCGCGCGAAAGCGGCTGCGCATGGCTCACCTGAGCGCCACACCGACGAAGCGCTCTCCGCCGCGATGAAGATTCTGGTGAACTCGGCCTACGGCTACATGGGCGCCACCGGGCTGACCCGCTTCGCCGATGTGCACGCCGCCAACGAGGTGACGCGACGCGGACGCGAGGTGCTGGGGCTGCTGTGTCGCGAGCTTGCGGCGCGGGGAGCCACCCTGCTCGAAGGCGATACCGACGGCGTCTATTTCGCCGTGCCAGACGGCTGGAGCGAAGAGGACGAACGCCGCATCGTCGCCGAGGTGGCCGCGTTGTTGCCGCCACTGGTCCGGCTGGAGTTCGAGGGACGCTACGCCGCCATGCTCTCGCACGAGCCGAAAAACTACGCTCTGCTTGCTTGGGATGGCACGCTGACCTTACGTGGCGTTGCCTTCCGCTCCAGTCGCGCCGAACCATTCGGGGAAATCTTTCTGCGCGACGCCCTCGCCTGCCTGCTGGTAGATGACATGCCCGGCGTACGGAGCGCCTATCTGACCATGGCCGACTCCCTGCGCCAGCGCACCCTCCCAACCCACCTTGTCGCCGCCAAAGTACGTCTGAGCAAGACGGCAAAACAGTATCTGACAACACGAGGCACCCGCCGGGAGCTACCGTATGAGGCGATGCTCGCCAGTGGGCGAACACACTGGGAACGCGGCGAACAGATTCGCGTCTACCGCACTGTGGGCAAGCAGGCGGCACTCTTGCCCACCACCGACGATGGCGAGCCAAGCGACGACCCACGCGACTACGACGCGGGGCACTATGTCCGGCTGCTGCGCGATACCTTTGCCGCGCGACTGGCCCGCGCCTTTAACGCCGACGACTTCGCCACGCTCTTCGATGATCCGCTCCAGCCGTCTCTCTTCGCCTCGCCCATCGAGGCGATTCACCCAGTGCTGACCTCACGCATGGCCGCACCGGATACACCGAATACAGGCGAGTAATATCCAGCGGGATGGCGCTACCGCCGCATGACCAGATTACTCCTGGGCGGACCCATGCAGCGCCAGCCATGCCCGAACGGATTCCTCATGCTGGCGGTAGTGCGCATACGAATTGTTCGCAACACGCATCCACGGTGGCACATCATCAGGAAGGCCGAGCAAACGCGCGTCGTTCAAGATGTCGTCCGGAATGGCAGCTATCACCTGGAGAAGCTGGCCAAATATCGCATCGGCCTCCGCGAGCACCTCAGCCACCGGGCGTGAGCGGCTCTCGGCGGCTATGCGCGCGTTGCGTTCGTCGATGTTTCCGGCGCCCATTGCTCGTCTCGTGTAGGCGCCTGTCGTCATCACCTGGTGCGCGCCTTCCACAACCGCCTGTTCATACCAGGTCAGATGGGCAACCAACTCTTTGACAGACCAATTCCCCTCAACTCCCGGTATCTCCATACGACTTGGCCCCACCGCTGCCAGCAACGCGTTCCACTCGGTGCGCTCGTCCCGTAAAATGGTGGCCAGTCGTGACGCGGTCATCGGCCTGCCCTGCGCGAGCCGGGCCAACTCGTCGAGCAGGTCAGCGCCACCGTGGCCAATGGTCAGCAGCCACGCCATGCTGGCGATACCAGCCGCGCTCGCTTTCAGCGCCCGTCGTCGCGACAGCCTGGACGATACCCGTTCCTCATTTCCTGCGCCCGGATCATTGAAGTCTGCAACCATCGTCGCGCCTTCTTCCCTGTCTGGCAAAGCTTGCAATGCACTCTACGAACGCCACCCAGCAACATCTACACCTATACTCCCATATCTTCCGCCGAATGCGCAGGTGGAAAACTCATCGAAATACGCGGACCTGGCTCCGATGATGAGGCCCGCCGGTTCATGTGAGCGACAGGGAAGCGCCGTATGAGTACGAGACGCGCCAGACGCGCCACTCGAACAGCAGGCTCCCACGCCTCTCACGCAGGGAGACCAGGGAGCCGTGTGGTGTACGGGGTCACGCAAGCATCTTTACGCCGTGACGGTGACGGTGGCGTGCATGCTCGGATGGATCGTGCAGGTGAACGTGTACGTGCCAGCGGTCGGAAACTTGATGGATTTCGAGTCGCCCGGTGAGAAGCTCACTCCGCTCGCCGTCGCGAACTCCATTGGCGCGCCAGATGCCGCTGTGAATTTGCCCGATGTGCCCGTCACGATGATGTGGGTGCCTCCGGAGCTGGCGGGATCATTGAAGGTGACAGACCCGCCAGCCTTGATGGTCGCGCTATTGCCTGTGAAGCTGAACGCACCCATGGTGATCGTAGCCCCCCCACTGCCTGTTGTCGGCGACGCCGCGGTCGTCGAGGTTGGCGCGGGTGGCACGGGCGTATCAGTGGGTGTCGCGGCGACACTGCTCTCACCACAGGCCGCGAGCGTGAATGCGAAGAGCAGCATCAGAACAAGTCCGAGTTTACGCATGTAAGAAGTCCTCTCAGGAGAAGGTATCCTCGGGCCACCAGCCGTGCGCCCGAATCTGTACCGTTCTACGGGAGGCGTTACAGTGGGAGGGACTAGCGGCTCTCACCCATGTGGCGCAGGCCGCGAAACGCGGCAAGCAATTCCTGCTGCGTCGTCGCGGGAATGGTTTCCGCGGAAAGAGTTCCCAGTAGCCGCAGCGTCATGCGCATCTGCTCCAGATAGATGGCGCAACCTGGGCACACCGCCAGGTGGCGCTCGAATCGCTGACGAGCGTCCGCTGGCAGCGCGTCGTCGAGGTAGCTTGTAATGAGTTCAACCAACTCCTGACAGGTCATTGCGTGCTCGATCATATGGTCCGAATCCTCAAAATGGCCAGGATAAGATAGCTATTCATGGTGCGCCTCAGCCCGCGGCCAGATAGCCCGCCAGCGCGCGTCGCACCCGCGCCCGCGCCCGGTGGAGGAGCACGCGCTGGTTCGCCTCGCTGATGTCCAGGTAGTCACAAACCTCGTTCGCGCTCCAGCCGTCTATGTCACGTAGCGTAATCACCTCGCGCTGCGCCGCTGGCAGAGTGGTTAGCGCCTGATCGATCTGCTGGCGCGTCTCCAGCGAGAGCAGCCGCTCTTCTGGCAGCGAATCCCATGCCGCTGGCGGCGTGATCCAGCTTCCAGGGTGCTGATCCTCAGCGGACCTGAAGACGTCCGGCTCAACCGTTGGCTCGAATGGCTCGGTCGTCGTGACAAGCGCCGAAAACGGAATCGTGCGATTCTCGCGTTGCGCGCGTGTGCGGGCACGATTGAGCAGAATCCGGAAGATCCATGTCTTGAGCGAGGAACGGCCCTCGAAACGGTCCAATCCCTGCAAGACGCCAACCCACGTCTCCTGGATGACTTCCTCGGCGACTGCGCGAGAGCCAACATACATCAGTGCCAGCCGGAGCATCGCGGCGTAGTGCATGGAGACGAGCGAGAGATAAGCCTCCTCATCGCCGCGCCGAAGCGCCTCCAACAGCCCCAGATCGCTTGCTGGCCCGGCGGCTTCCCCGCTGGTCGAGGCGCCACTGACATCGTCAGCCTCACGGCTTGCGCCGGTCGTTCGCGGCTGCTGGTTCTCTGAATCACTCATCACGTCGTCCTCATCCCCATCTACGCTCGCCTCAGCAGTATACGACGCCCCTGCACGCCGTGCCATAACACACTGCGATGCAATTGCTTATGAAAACCATCGATGAGGTCGACAATGCGGTCGATTTGAGGTGTGGCCGTTCGACGTATCTATGTCAGGCGCTTGTGCCTGCCAACATCTGCCAGAATGGACAGCCGTGGCGTTGAATCGCGCCATGAGGAGGCAACACATGCAGTACGCGCTCTTGATCTACACCAACGAAACCCGCGACAGCCAGGCGAGCCAGCAGGAACAGGAGGCCGTTACGGCGGCCTACTTTGCCTTCGGCGAGGAATACAAAGAGAAGATCACTGGCGGCGAGGCGCTGATGCCCACCAATTCGGCGACAACCGTACAACTGCGCGATGGCAAGACACTCACCACTGATGGCCCATTTGCCGAGACCAAAGAGCAGCTTGGCGGCTTCTATCTCGTCAATGCCAACGATCTCGACGAGGCCATCCAGATCGCGGCGCGAATCCCCGGCGCGGCGCACGGCTGCATCGAGGTACGGCCGGTGATGGTCTTCGAGTAGGTCCCGTTGCATCCTTCTCAAGGGGCGGCGTCGGTGGCGTATGATTCAGTATCATCGGAAGGCGATACCAGCACACCGGCGCTGTGACCTGGGGAGAATCGGGAGTTATGGAGCACGTTCCACAGGCGGTGGACCAGATCTTTCGGCGCGAGTCCGGGCGAATCCAGGCCGCGCTGATCGCCACGCTGCGCGATTTCACGCTGGCGGAAGATGCCCTGCAAGATGCGGTGGTAGCGGCGCTGCAACAATGGCCAACCGATGGCATCCCGCGCAATCCGGCGGCATGGCTGACGACCATTGCCCGGCGCAAGGCGATCGATCGTCTCCGCCGGGAGAGCACGCTTGCGCGCAAACAGGAGACACTCCGCGCGCTGGAAGGACTCGATGCAAGCAGCGCAGCAGACCAACCCGACGACACGCCGCCTATCCCCGACGATCGGCTGAAGCTACTCTTCACCTGCTGCCATCCGGCACTGCCGCTTGAGGCGCGTGTCGCACTGACCCTCCGCACGCTTGGTGGCCTCTCAACCTCCGAGGTGGCCGCGGCGTTTCTGGCGCCCTTGCCGACGATGGCGCAACGGCTGGTGCGGGCACAGCGCAAAATTCGCGACGCCGGGATTCCGTATCGGGTGCCGCCGTTGCCGCTGCTGGCCGAGCGAATGGAGGGTGTGCTGGCGGTTCTCTATCTTATCTTCAATGAAGGCTATTCATCCACCAGTGGCGACGCGTTGATCCGTCAGGATTTGTGCGCCGAGGCGATTCGGCTGACGCGCGTGCTGGTGTCGTTGATTGCCTCGGAACCGGAGCTGCGCGACGAGCCAGAGGCGCTGGGGCTGCTGGCGCTGATGCTGCTGCATTCTTCACGGCGAGGGGCGCGCGTGGACGCATCGGGCGATCTGGTGCTACTCGAAGATCAGGACAGAACGCTCTGGAACTGGGGAGAAATTGTCGAAGGAATAGAGTTGCTGGATGCGGCCCTTGCCATGCGCCGCCCCGGTCCCTACCAGATTCAGGCGGCGATCAGCGCATTGCACGCCGAGGCGCCAACCCCCGAAGATACTGACTGGCGGCAGATCGCGCTGCTTTATGCCCGGCTTACGAAGATGACGCCCTCGCCGGTCGTGGAGTTGAATCAGGCGGTCGCGGTGGCGATGGCGGAGGGTGCGGCGGCGGGCATCGAGATGCTCGATCATCTGCGGCTCGGCGAGACACTCGCCCACTATCACCTGTACCATGCTGCGCGCGCCGACCTGCTGCGCCGTGCTAGGCGCTCCGAGGAGGCCGCCGCCAGTTACCGCCAGGCGCTCAGCCTTTGCCAGAATCGTATCGAGCGGCGCTTCTTGCAACG
>DAHUXT010000061.1 GCA_027307065.1 Ktedonobacteria bacterium | reverse complement strand
GACACAGGCCTTATGGGCTATCTCCCTTCTACACTACGTCTTGTATGCTACACTATGCATGCGACGCACTGAGCAGGCAAAGGGAGTCACCGGCATGAAGGTAATCCTCTGCAACAAATATTACTTCGTGACGGGCGGCCCGGAACGCTATATGTTCGGCCTGACCGATGTGCTGCAACGGATGGGACATGAGGTCATTCCGTTTTCGGTTGACTCGGTCAAGAACGAGCCAACGCCGTATAGCTCCTACTTCGTCTCCTCACCGGTTGGCAGCGAGCTGTATGATAGCAAACTCACGCAAAAGAAACTCGGCATGTGGGCGCCAAGGTGCGCATGGCGCAGCGGGCCATCTACTCACGCGAGGCGCGCCAGAAGCTCCGCAAGCTTATTCGCGATACCCACCCAGATGTTGTCCATGTGCTCAATTTCACCAGCTATCTCTCGCCCAGCATCATCGACGCCGCCCGCGACGAGCACGTGCCGGTGGTGGTGCGGCTCTCCAGCTTCGATCTGATATGCGCCAACCACATGTTTCTGCGCGACGGCAAAATCTGCACCGAATGCACCCAGGGCAAGTACCACAGCGTATTGCATCGCTGTGTCGGGGGATCATTCAGTGCGTCGCTGGCCAAATCAGTCGCGATGTATTTTCACGACCTGATCGACATCTATGATCGTGTCGACGCGTTCGTCGCCCCGGCAAAGTTCATGGAGCAGACGCTGATCACGGCTGGATATCCGGTCGAGCGCATTCACCATATCCCCACGTTTGTCGATAGTGGACGTTTCCGACCACTGCCGCCGGGTGTGCCGGTCGAAGACTACATGCTCTACTTCGGGCGTATTGCGCCTGATAAGGGGCTGGGGACGCTGATCGAGGCGTATGCCAAACTTGGCCCGTCGGCGCCACCGCTGAAACTCATGGGACCGTCTGAGCCAGCCGAGGAGGCGCGGCTGCGAGCACGGTGCGCCGAGCTGAACCTGGATAATGTGCAGTTCATAGGCGCTGCTCGGGGCGAGGAAATGGTTTCGATCGTGCAGCGCGCCCGCTTCGCGATCGTCTCATCGGTCTGGTTCGAGAATACCCCCAACACGGTGTATGAAGCATTCGCGTGTGGGCGTCCGGTGATTGCCACCAATATCGGCAGCCTTCCGGAGCAGGTGAATCCTGGCGTCAACGGACTGCTCTTCGAGTTGAACAACCCCACGGATCTGGCGCGCAAGATGCAGTATCTGCTCGATCATCCCGAAATTGCGGATCAGTTTGGGGCGAACGGCCGAGAATCAATCCACCGGGAATATTCGGCCCAGACACACGCCGCGCGCCTCTTGACGCTCTTTGGCGCGCTGGCCGGTGTGGAGTATGGGCCGAACCCCGCGCCAACGCCCGTCTGGCAGCAAGCCAGGAGCTAGCGAGAATCATCCCCTCGCGCGTATCTCGCCCGTATACCGACGCCGGCCGCGCCTCTCGACTACCAGGAGCTCTCGCGGTGCGATACTATGCACGCAGAGATGTTGCCTGGCGGTCGAAAGGAAGTGTATGCGATGGCATCGGATGAACAGCAGCAGCCGGCTGCCGAGCGACCCAGGAAGAGCCAGCGGGTCTACCGCACCGAAGCGATCGCGGTCATGTGGGACGCGAGCGTCTGCATCAATTCGCATCAGTGCGTCAATGCGCTTCCTCAGGTGTTCCGGCCTGAAGCGCGCCCGTGGGTGCAGGTGGATGCGGCCTCCGCCGATGAGATTGCGCGCGCGGTGGCGCGTTGCCCCAGCGGCGCGCTGCATTTCGAGCGTCTCGACGGTGGCGCGCGGGAAGAAGTCCCCGAAGAGGCGACTGTTTCGCCACAGCCAAACGGACCGCTTTATGTGCGCGGCAGGATGCGCATTCTCAGCGCTGATGGTTCGTTGCTGCGCGAGGATTATCGCATGGCGCTGTGTCGCTGTGGGCAGTCCAATAAGAAGCCGTTCTGTGATGGCAGCCACCGAGACGCTGGCTTCGAGGCGGACTGAGCGTGCAATGCCGTGCAATGCCGTGCAATGCCGTGCAATACAAGGAACGAGAAAGTGAGGTGCGGTATGGAAGTCGGGAGCACTGGGAAAGAACCATTGACGGTGATTGACAACAAGGATGAGCAACAATACGAGCTACATGCCGATGGCGAGGTGGCTGTGCTCACCTACGAGCGCCATGGGAAGCGCATCTTCTTCCTGCATACAGGGGTGCCACCCGCGCTGGAAGGTCAGGGCATTGCGAGTCTCCTGGCGCGAACCGCACTGGATAACGCTCGCGCCGAAGCACTAGAAGTGGTCCCTCTCTGCCCGTATGTTGCGGCGTACATTCGGCGGCATCGCGAGTATTTGCCGCTGGTCAGCGCGGAGCACCAGGCGCGTCTGCTCGCCGAAGAATAGCGCGCTTGCCGCTACGTCTTGCGCGAGGATTGGGCGTCATACTGGCCGATGGTCATTCCGGCCATAGCGTCTTGGGGTCGAAAGCCTTATAATGAGCCGACAACGCTCTCGCGCAGCAAGTCCAGGAGGAGCGCTGTGGACGATGCCCGGCGCGGGCACGGTCAGGGCAGGCGCGTTGTGGAGGACGGCATGGAGCAACTCACCAATATCGTCGTGTCGCCGAGCGAACTGGAACATATCGCGCTTCTACTCGGCAAGCTGTCACAAGATACCACTGCGAGTCATGTGCTGTTGCTCGATAAAAGTGGCCAGGTCATCGCCGCCCAGGGGATGACCGGCGAGCGTGATGTGGTCGCGCTGGGGGCGCTGCTGGCGGGGGCATTCTCGTCCTCGCGGCAGGTTGCTGAGATTCTGGGCGAGCGCGACTTTCGCGGGATTCTGCAGCAGGGCGTCCATGAGAGCATCTACACCAGCCTAATAGGCGAACACTGGCTGCTGGTGGTTGCCTTCGATAAGCAGACACATGTTGGGCTGGTCAAAGTGCTTGCGCGCCGCACCAGCGACGATTTGGAGCGCGTGCTCGAGCGCGTGCTTTCTGGCAGCGCCGAGGCGAAAGAGCAGGTCGTCAACGTCCAGTTCCGCAGCTCGGTCGAAAATACCATCGATTATTTGTTCCGGGATTAGGCGAATCATGGCCCTCATCAACGTTGCCAGCCGCGAGATTCAGTGCAAGATTGTCTACTATGGCACTGGCTACTGTGGCAAGACCACCAACCTGCAATACATCTTCGCGCGCGCGCCACAGCCAGCCCGAGGCGACCTGCTCTCCATCGCCACTGAGAACGAGCGCACGTTGTTTTTTGATTTCCTCCCGCTTGATCTGGGCGATGTCCACGGCTTTCGGGTACGCTTCCATCTGTACACCGTGCCAGGCCAGGTGCTCTATGAGCGGACACGTGTCGCCGTGCTGAATGGCGCCGATGGCATTGTCTACGTCGCCGATTCATCCGCCGAGAAGCTGGAAGAGAACTTTCAGAGCCTGATCGAACTGGAAACCAACATGCGGCAGATGGGCAATGACCTCGGACGATACCCATTTGTGATGCAGTGGAACAAACGCGACTTGCCCAATGCGATTCCTGAGGCTACACTGGAACGGTATCTCAATCGTCGGCGTGTCCCCTCATTCCCCGCATCCGCCGTGACAGGCGAGGGAGTTTTTCCCACGCTGCGAGCGATTTGTAAGGCGGTGATGGCCTGCCTGTGAAGGGAGATAGACGCATGCGCGCAATTATCAGTGTAGCCGACAAGACCGGTATCGTCGCTTTCGCGCAGGGACTGAGCGCACTGAACGTCGAACTCTTCTCCACGGGCGGCACAGCCCAGGCGCTGACGGCGGCCGGTGTGCCCGTTCGTTCGATTACCGAGATGACTGGGTTCCCCGAGATCCTCGACGGACGCGTCAAGACGTTGCATCCCGCGGTACATGGGGGCATTCTCGCCCGGCGTGACCGCGAAGCGCACATGGCCGAACTGGAAGAGCATCACATTACACCGATCGATTTGGTGATCTGCAATCTCTATCCATTTGCCGAGACCGTCGCCCGGCCCGATACGACGCTTGAAAACGCGCTCGAAGAGATCGACATCGGTGGGGTGACATTGGTGCGCGCGGCGGCGAAGAACTTCCCCTCAGTCACAGTGATCGTGCAGCCAGAAGATTACGAGAGTGTGCTCGAAGAGCTGCGCGCGCAGGGAAACGCCAGCGCTGAGACGCGACGGAGACTGGCGGCAGTCGCTTTCCAGCACACGGCGATGTATGACACCGCGATTGCCGAATATCTGCGCAAGGGAACCTCTGACGAGATCTTCCCCGAAGAACTAACCCTGGGGCTGCGCAGGTTGTCGCTGCTCAAGTATGGTGAGAATCCCCACCAGCAGGCGGCGCTCTACGGCTGGGGTGGCACGGCGGCGGGTTTGGACGAACGCTCGCTCGCCCATGCCAATGGGGTTGCCATGCCCGCAACGAGCAACAGTGTGCAGACGCATCATACTCCACCTTCGGTCGCGGGAGCGCGCCAGTTGCAGGGCAAAGAGCTTGGCTTCAACAATTTTCTCGATCTGGATGCCGCCCTCAACACGGTTGCGAACTTTAAGCCACCGGCTGCAGTCGTGGTCAAACACACGAATCCCTGTGGGCTGGCGTGTGGTGACTCGCTGGTAGAGAGCTATCGCCGTGCCCATGGCGGCGACCCTATCTCGGCGTATGGCGGCATTCTCGGCTTCAACCGCGAGGTAGACGAGGCGACCGCCCGCGAGTTGAGCCAGATCTTCTATGAGGCGATCATCGCGCCCGGCTATTCTCCCGAGGCGCTTCAAGTGCTGGCGGCGAAGAAGAATCTACGCCTGCTGGCGACCGATGCCCCCATCGGACCGCAGTCTGTCAAGACCGACGCGCATGACCCCTATCAACTGGACGTGCGGCGGGTCAGCGGCGGGCTGCTGTTGCAATCGTCCGACATGATCTCTGACACGGACGTTCCGCGCAAGGTGGTCTCGGAGCGCGAGCCGACGCTCGACGAGTTGACCGATCTCCTCTTCGCGTGGAAGGCAGTGCAGCAGGTGAAGTCGAACGCGATTGTGCTGGCCCGCAAGCTGACGGTGGTGGGCGTGGGCGCTGGCCAGATGAATCGCGTCTATAGTGTGCGCATCGCGGTGGATCGCGCGGGCGATCGTGCGCGGGGCAGTGTGCTCGCTTCGGACGCGTTCTTCCCATTCCCGGATAGTGTCGAGATGGCCGCGAAAGCGGGTGTGACGGCTATCATTCAGCCCGGTGGCTCGATTCGCGACAGCGAGGTCATCAGGGTAGCCAACAAATCCGGGATCGCGATGATCGTTACCGGGCAGCGTCACTTCCGACATTGATGGCGCGCGCTGCCAACCGGCAGCCATCACGCGCGTATACATTGCCGGAGGCAGATCGCCACGGCAGCATTCTTGGCATCTTGTCACTCTTGTCATCTTCAGTATCATTGGCATCATCGTCAACGTCGTCGAGCAGCAGCAAAGGGCAGGTTCAACGTGACACAGTCAGGCAATCCGTACGAAACAGCGCCAATCACCCCACAACTCACCACACAAACGACACCACCCGCCGATAAGCCAAAGTCGGGGTCAGGTGGCAAGATCGCGCGCCGTGCTTTGCTGGCGGGAGTCGGCGTAGGCGCGTGCGTGGCCGGTGTGGAACTGGCGCCCGTCGCGCTCAAGAAGGCTGGCGAGTTTACCCAGGCGCAGGTGCAGGATGCCTTTAGCTCAGGCGTGGATTCTGGGCGCAAAGCGGTGCTGGATGAGTTGTCGCAGATCGAGGGCTTAACAATCGACGGAGCCATTGGCGCGGCGGAACTGACCCGGTTGGCGGTCAAGTTCATCGTGCTGCCGCTTTCACGGCTGATAAGCACCGTCGAAGGTGGCGCGCTCGATGTGCTCTATAACGCGCTCCAGTCCGCCCAGGATAACCTTGCCAAGGCGAATGTGCATATCAGCCAACTGGATGGCATCAAGCAGATGGTTGGTGAGTGGCGCGACAACGTGACCCAGCTGCCGACCACCCTCGATAAATACGCCAATTCTGACATCGACAGCGCGGAAGCCTATCTGAAAGCACTGCAGAAGAAGATCGCGCAGGAGAAGGCGCCCAGCCTTTAGCCTGGGGTCCGAAGCGACTGCGGAAGGTCTTCGGCGCATGGGTGTAGGGTCAGGAGATTCGCCACAGCCTGATGGCTGTGGCGCACGTTCCACAGACAGCACCTCCAACATACTTGCTATGACACGACGCCTGGCGGCAATATTGCCTCGCAAGCGTCGTTGTTGCGTTGTTCTGGCAGCGGCGTCAGGATGCCGCATGCTCGCGTGCCGCCAGTGCTTCCACTACACGCTGTAGCCGCTGGCGCGCGTCCGCCGCAACGCTATCGAGCGTGCTGTTGCCGACGATGCTCATCATCGCGTTTGGATCGGCAATATCAACCCGGCATCCTGTTTCGATAGCGCGCACCACCACGTTGCACGGCAAGAGCAATCCAACCTCGCGCTCAGCGCTCAGCGCCCGGTGAGCCAGCGGTGGATTGCACGCGCCCAGGATGGTGTACGGTTCCATCTCGGCGCCAAGCTTCTCCCGCAACGTTCGCTGAACATCAATCGTCGTCAGCACGCCAAATCCCTCAGCTTTCAGCGCCTCGGTGACGGCAGCGACTGCCTGCTCGTACGGCAGGTGGACATCTATCCCAAACCCATACGCATTCGCCATGTTCGGCTCCTTATCTGCTGCATATGCGGCGGTGGGTCGCGGCGATGTACTCCATGTCGCGACCCAGCTACTATCCCCGACACCCTCGCGCCAATAGCACACCATGCACGATCCTCAGGTGGATTGCCCGCACTGGACATCTACCCACACGAGCGTCACACTGGTATCACATCAGCGTGCTCGACTAATGCGCGGCAGCGCGAATCCTCGGTCCGCTCAGTGGCGCGCCAAAGAGCGGCGCAAAGACGCACACATCGACGACCCCAGCGACCAGCGGCAACAGTCCAACGACAGCGATGATGACGCCAACCAGTGTATTCGCAGGCTGGAAAGCCAGGATAACGCCCACGATGACCAACACTAAACCAACAATGACGCGCAGCCAACGTCCGGCGGGGCTTGCCATGAACTTTGCGAATGCCATCTGATGTACCCTCCTGTTCTCACGGGGTGTGAGCAGTATGAACTCTAAGCCTTCTGTCCTTGAAATGCGGCCGCGCGCGAAAGGTTACACGCAATGCCCACGTGCTATAGTGTCGGCAATATCACCTGGATGCCATTCGGCTCTCGTGATCCAACGTAGTGCCAGAAAAGTACACCATATGCTCGACGACACAAAACTGCTCGCGGGTTTGCGGCAACGCGACCCACAGGCATTCACTCAGTTCTTTGATGCCAACGTAGATCGGGTCTACCGCCTCGCGCTGGGGATGCTTGGGCAACGCGCGGATGCCGAAGAGGTCGTACAGGCGACGTTTCTCTCGGCCTTCGAGGCGATAGGGCGCTTTGAGCCGCACGCCCAGTTGAGCACCTGGCTGTATCGCATCGCCTATAATCACGCGCTCATGCTGCTGCGGCGCAGGCATCCTGAAGAGCCACTCCCGGATGACAGCGAGTCGTTGCCGCTGCCCGCGACTCTGGTGGACTGGAGTACGCTGCCAGAAGATCAATTGCTGAGCGAAGAAGTGCACGAAACGCTCTTCGCGGCCATCAGCAGCCTGCCAGAACGGTTGCGCGCCGCGTTTGTCCTGCGAGATATCGAGACACTGTCAACGGCGGAGTGCGCGCACGTGCAGGGAATCAGCGAAAGCGCCTGCAAAGTGAGGCTTCACCGCGCGCGTCTGTTGCTGCGAGAGCGCCTGAGCCAGTATTTTCGCGAACAGGTAGCCGAGGAGGCTCTATGACATGTGAGGAACTCGTTCACTATCTCTCCGCGTATATTGACCATGAACTCGACGCCGAACTCAGCCGTGACGCGCAAGAGCATCTGGCCACCTGTCAACGCTGCCAGGTTGTGCTCAACACGACACAGCGTCTTATCCTTTTGGGACACGATCAGCGCCGGTACGTCGTTTCCGGGGCGCTGCGAGAGAATCTCTATAGACGGATCGAACAGTCTCTATACCACAAACCAGCGGGACAGGGATAAGGCGTGACGGTCGCGGTGCGTGACAGCCAGAAACCCTGAAATTGAGCGGACTGGAGCGATGCCGAGCCGCCTGGAAATGTGGTATACTGAAAACTCCCATTCGTACAAATGTACCACGCAACTGCCGCGCGCGAGTGCGCCGGGAAGCCGATTTCAAAGATGCGCTGGATGGAGCAGTTCTGAGCCAAATGGAGTGCCCTCATGACTGATTTTCAAGTCGTCGCCCCCTTTGAGCCGACAGGCGATCAACCTACGGCGATCAAGTCGCTGGAGGATTCATTGCATGCGGGCAACCGCTACCAGACGCTGCTTGGTGTGACTGGCAGCGGCAAGACGTTCACCGTGGCGCAGATGGTCGAGCGGGTGCAGCGGCCAACGTTGGTGCTGGCGCCCAACAAGACGCTGGCGGCGCAGCTCTATGCCGAGTACAAAGAGTTCTTTCCCGGCAATGCGGTCGAGTATTTCGTCAGCTATTACGACTACTATCAACCAGAGGCCTATATTCCACGGTCCGATACCTATGTAGAGAAGGAAAGCCAGGTCAACGAAGAGATCGAGAAGCTGCGACTCTCGGCCACACGCAGTCTCTTCGAGCGCCGCGACGTGCTGATCGTCGCCTCGGTCTCGTGCATCTATGGCCTGGGGTCTCCCGAGGAATATGGTGAGGTAGTGCTGACGATCAAGGTGGGCCAGGAACGCCGCCGCGACCGTGTGCTGCGCCATCTGACCGACATTCAGTATGAGCGCAATGACCAGAACTTCGTGCGCGGCAAGTTCCGGGTGCGGGGCGATGTGCTGGAAATTTTTCCGTCGTATGAAGATCTGGCGGTGCGTGTCGAGTTCTTTGGCGACGAGGTAGAGCGTATCGTGGAGATCGACCCGTTGACGGGTGAGATCCTCGGCACACGCACCCGCATCGACATCTATCCGGCGAAGCACTGGGTGACGACACAGGAGCGCCTGAATCGCGCCATCGTGGACATCGAAGAAGAACTGGCGATTCGACTGAAAGAGCTTGATGGCGAGGGCAAGCTGCTGGAGGCGGCCCGGCTGCGGCAGCGCACCAACTTCGACATCGAGATGCTGCGTGAGACGGGCATCTGCTCTGGCATCGAAAACTATTCGCGCCATCTCGCCGGGCGCGAGGCGGGTGATCCACCGTGGACGCTGCTCGACTATATGCCCGACGACTTCTTGCTGGTGGTAGACGAGTCGCATATCGCGCTGCCCCAGGTGCGCGGCATGTTCAATGGTGATCGTGCTCGCAAGCAGGTGCTAGTAGATTATGGCTTCCGCCTGCCGTCCGCGCTTGACAATCGCCCGCTGACCTGGAATGAGTTCCTCGATCATATCCCTCAGGCAGTGTTCGTCTCCGCGACGCCGGGTCCATACGAGTATGAGCATAGTGGCGTCGTCGCCGAGCAAATCATTCGCCCAACTGGCCTTCTCGATCCCGAGATTATGGTACGCCCCACTGAAGGCCAGATCGACGACCTGCTCGCGGAGATTCGGTCGCGCACCGACAAGGGACAGCGCGCGCTCGTGACGACGCTGACCAAGAAGATGGCCGAGGACCTGGCCGACTATCTGCAAGAAATGGGCGTCAAGGTGCATTATCTGCATTCGGAGATCGATACCATTCAGCGGGTAGATATTCTGCGCGATCTGCGCCTGGGCGTCTATGACGTCGTCGTCGGCATCAACCTCTTGCGCGAGGGACTCGATCTGCCGGAGGTCTCTTTGGTAGCGATTCTCGACGCCGATAAGGAGGGTTTCCTGCGGTCGGAGGGTTCGCTGATTCAGACCGTAGGACGCGCGGCGCGACACATCGAAGGTACGGTCATCATGTATGCCGACCGCGTCACCGACTCGATGCATCGCGCCATCAGCGAGACCAACCGCCGCCGACGCCTCCAGCGGGAGTTCAATGAGGAGCACGGCATTACGCCGGTCGGCATCCGCAAAGATGTGCGCTCGCTCTCCGACCGCCTGCACGCCGCTGAAGGCGAGAGTCAACAGTCGGGTGGTGGGCTGGCCATCGCGGCGATGCCCCGCGACGAGATCATGCGCATCGTCAAGGATCTGGAGGCGCAGATGAAGCGGGCCTCGCACGAGTTGGAGTTTGAGAAGGCGGCCCAGTTGCGCGATCAGATTGTGGAACTTCGGCGGGCTCTTGTGGAATAGCAGTGTCTGGCTGAGTCATTGTCGTGCGGCGCAACCCATCCGTCATGCCCTACGCCCTTGCGGGTGATTCGCCGGGTTCGGTACCATTCTTGCGTGGCGTTAGCCAGCGGGACACGGTTCATCACGGAGGGGCCATCATGAGCCAGTGGGTTGCGCACGATGCCTATGTCGAGGTGCTGGCCTCGGGGGCCGTTCGTGCCCAACTGATCGATCTGCCGGGCTGTTTTGCTGTCGGCAACGATATCGAAGCCTCGGTTGCTGAGCTGGAAGGGCGCATCCCCGCCTACTACGACTGGCTGCGCGCGCACGATGAATACACGCCGACGGTCGCCGGTCCGTTTCACGTCGAGATCAAGGAGACCCAGTACATCACCGGCCGGTTTCCTTATCTCGATGACGCGTTTTTCGCACCGGATGCCGCGCCGGTAACCGGAGAAGACCTCGATTGGCTGCTGGCTCTGCTGGAATGGTCGTTGGATGACCTGAGCGAACTTGGTCAGCGCATTTCACCTGACCGACGCGATGCGCCGATGCGAGTGGGACCGCCGCCGAACCGGTTGCTCCGCCAGGCCGCCGAGGCACAGGCGCGCTATCTCGTTCTGCTCAACGCCCAGCCTGATCTCTCAGCGGTGAAGCTGAAAGATGCGCCGCCTCTTGAGCAGGTGCGTGAGGTGCGGGACGTGAGCCTTCGTCGTCTGCGCACGACGTCGGATGAAGATCGCAGATGTGTCTTCGAGATTCTGGGCCAGCGCTGGTCGCTCCGGAAAATCCTGCGGTGCGGTATACTCTCAGCACGCATGTATGCCGAGCCGCTGGCGGCGGACGCTTCCGCCTGATGTCGGTCTGATGTCGGTCTGATGTCGCACCCTATTTCGTACTCATGGAGCCTATGACCACTCTAGCTACCGATCGCTATCCCGGCTATCTCGCGCTCTATGAAACGGGCGAACTGGCCCGCCGCGCCGACGAAGCATGGGAACTGCTGCGCGGCTGCACCGTCTGCCCGCAAAACTGCCCGATCGATCGCACCGCTGGCCGGTGGGGCGCGTGTCATTCCACCACGGATATTATCGTCGGCTCGTGGAACGTCCACCGGCGCGAGGAGCCTCCCATCAGCGGGACGCGCGGCGCAGGCACCATCTTCTTCGGCGGATGCCAGGCGCGTTGCTCGTATTGCCAGAACTTCTGGCTCAGCCAGCAGGGGAACGGGCTTCGTGTCGGCCCGGAGCGTCTGGCGGAGATGATGCTTTCGCTTCAGCGGAAGGGCTGCCACAATATCGACCTCGTCACGCCGACCCACTTTGCGCCGCAGATTATCAAGGCGCTGGTGATCGCCGCCGAGCGCGGGCTCCGCATCCCGATGGTGTATAACTGCGCGGGCTACGAGCACCTGCACACCCTCAAGTTGCTGGACGGTGTGATCGATATTTACATGCCCGATGCCAAATACTCGGATAATCGCAATGCCTTGCGCACCTCGAAGATGCACCACTACGTCGAGTACAATCGCGCCGCGCTCAAAGAGATGTATCGCCAGGTCGGCGGGCTGGTGTTGGATGACGATGGCATTGCCGTGCGCGGATTGCTCGTGCGCCACCTGGTGATGCCCCACGACCACGCGGGCACGAAGGCGGTCCTGCAGTGGTTGGCCGATGAGCTTGGCCCAGATATTGGCCTCAGTGTCATGGATCAGTACTTTCCGGCCTACAAAGCCTTCAACGATCCCGAACTAAGCCGGCGTCTCACCTGGCGCGAATACCGCGAAGTGGTAGATTTTGTCGAGACGCTGCCGTTCGAAAACCTCTTCCTGCAGGAAGACATCGCCCAACTCGATCCCTCAAATGAGGTGTGAGACATCGTGGCGGGAAGCGGGCGCGTTGCGCGGGCCGCTTGCATGCGGATTTCGAGACACGCAGGCGTTGGCGAAAATGCCGTTTCCTGGCTGTGCTGTTTGGACGGCTCGTGCTACAATATCAGATGGCGCACCTGATATCGGCATTCAGGCGACCGGATGCGCAGCAGGGAGAATATCCCGCGTCACGGGAGGGACCATGAGCGACACGGCCACGTTGAGCCGGCTCTTTTCAGGTATCGAGACGGACTTGGATATCGTGGATGTTACCTTCCACGAGCGAGCAACCTCCGGATTGGAAATGCTCAACACCGCCTCGGCGCACGTGCTTAAGTCTCCCGGCAAACGACTGCGTACCGCGCTGACGCTGCTTTCTGGCAAGCTGTTGACGTATCGGTTCGAGAAGCTGCTGCCGATGAGCGTCGCGTTCGAGATGGTGCATCTGGCAACCCTGGTGCACGACGACATCATCGATCACGCCACTACACGGCGCGGCCTGCCAACCGTCAATGCGCGCTACGGCAACGCTGTGGCTATCCTGCTGGGCGATTATCTCTTCGCCAAAACGGCGGGCCTTATCGCGGATGTCGAAGACTTCCGCATCGATCACCTATTCTCTGAGACAGTCGCCAATGTCTGCGAGGGCACCATCCTCGAACTACTTTCCGTGCGGCAAAGTGGCGTCACCGTCGATCACTATATCGACCGCATCAGCCGCAAGACGGCCTGCCTGATGTCCGCCTGCTGCAAGGGTGGTGTGACGCTTGGTGGCGGCAGTGACGCGCAGATTGCGCTGATGGAGCAATACGGGCTGAATCTCGGTATTGCCTTCCAGATCATCGACGACGTGCTAGATTACGTGGGCACTGAAGAGAGCATTGGCAAGCCCGCGGGCAACGATCTACGCCAGGGGTTGGTGACGCTTCCACTCATCTATGCGCTCCGAAGCCAGCAGAATGGCTATGTGGAGCACGTTGACCACATTCTGCGCGCCGAGACGCCGCCCGATGCCGATGTACGCGATGTCGTCGCGTGGGTGGCAGAAGGCCCGGCCATCGACGAGTCGTTTGCTCTTGCCCGCCACTATTCGGCCCGCGCGCTCGCCCTGCTCTCTGAGTTCCCCGCGTCTCCCGAGCGCGAGGTGCTAGAGCAGTTGGTGGATTTCGTGGTGGACCGTAGCCGGTAAGACATGGCAGAGTACGAACGAGGACAGGCGGATTCGATGGACGAGCAGACCCTGGGAACGGCGTCGCCGGAGTTGCGCGCCCGATTCGAGGCGGCGGGCGGCAAGCCCGTCTATGTGCGTCGTATGTTTGGGCGCATTGCGCGTGTCTACGACGGCATGAATCGCATCATGTCACTCGGTCTGGATGGCCGCTGGCGTCGCTTCGCCGTTCATCACATCGTGCTGGGACCACATCAGTCGGGCCTGGACATCGGCACAGGAACGGGCGATCTGGCCATCGAGCTGGCACAGGCAAGCGCTCCCACGGCACATGTCGTCGGCGTCGATTTCACCCCGGAAATGCTCGAACATGGACGCGCCAAGCTGATACGGCTAGGTCTCGCCAATCGGGTAGAGTTGCGGCAGGGAGATGGCGAGCACCTCGACTTCCCCGATGACAGTTTCGATGCCTGTTGCTCGGCATTCGTCGTGCGCAATATGGCTGACCTGCACCAGGGCTTTGGCGAGATGTTACGGGTGGTGCGGCCCGGTGGGCGTATGGCCTGCCTGGAGATCAGCCATCCACGCAATCTGGTCTTCTCCGCGCTTTTTGACTTCTACTTCGGCAAGTTCGTGCCGGTTCTCGGCAGCCTCATCGGCCGCGCCTTCGACGCCTACACGTACCTGCCAACCTCCGTCACCGCATTTCCCAAGGCGCCCAAGCTCAAGCGTATCATCGAAGAGGCTGGGTGGAGCGACGTCCGCTACTACTATTTGTTCGGCGGAGTCGTAGCGGTGCATGTCGCGATCAAGCCGACCGCGCAATAACACCGGGCGCGCCTGGTCTGTAGCCAGTGTCTGCTCAATGTGGATTGCATGACGACGCGCCACAGAAGGCCGCTTTGCCGCCGATCACGTCGGTCAGTTGAAGCTGGACGACAGGAGCATTGTCTGGTGCGTCGGTGATCGGCAGCAGCGTATAGATGCCCAGCGCCTTATTGGGCTGATGAATCGCGTTGCTAAACCCGACCGCGCCACCCAGGCCGACAAACGGCTGCCGCGCGGTGAACTCGCTGAGCGAGACCGTAATCTGCTGCGCGGTAGGTACGACGACATTGCCCTTCGCCATCTGCACGTTCTGGTTTACGGCCACGATGAGCAAGTTGGTCGCGTCATAGGAGAGGATCGCCAGCGCGCTCGGCAGCGCCAGACCGCCACTTCCCCAGTAGCCGCTAAACAACGTCGAGAAACTGTCGCTGAATGCCCGTACGTTGGGCGTGGCAATGTTGAGCAAGCGCCAGTGCGCGGTGCTGGCCAGAGTCGCCACGTACAGCAGCGAGAGCGATTGAGGGTCGGCGTGCGCTGCCAGCGCGCCAGGGTCGTTGCCCACTCCAAAGAACGGGGACATCAGCAGTTGGGGGCCAATGAGGATGTGTGGCGCCTGACGGGAACTCAACGTGGCCTGGTGCGCAACCGCATCGGCGAGAAAGATCGCGGCGCGGTGATTGCCCACCAGGTAGATGAGATCGGCGTTCTGGTTCAGCGCGGCCAATGCCACCTGCTTGAACCCGCTGGCGTCCTGCATGGTGGTTGCGTCGTACGTCATGCG
>DAHUXT010000060.1 GCA_027307065.1 Ktedonobacteria bacterium | reverse complement strand
TGAGTGCTGGGAAGTTGCCTACCAGCCACCCGGCAACCCCTGAATGATGACAAATGCCAGTACACGAAGCGCCCACCAGGCAAAGATAAACGCGACGGTATAGCTGACGTTCAGCATGCCCATCGAGGCTGAGGGAATCCGCTTCCGAATCGGGTCGGTCAGTGGGCTGACAAGCGCATCTACGAAACGCACAAAGCGGTTGCCAGGCGATATGGGCATCATCATCATAAACCAGGAAAGCAGCATCCAGACCAACATGCCTATGATCAGGATGTCAAAGACGATTGAGACCAGCAAGTGCACCACCCCATCCTGGGCTGGTATCAGGCCTAAACCGAACATGAATGCTCGCTCCTCCCACAGTGATGACCGCTAGCCCGCGTCCGACTCCGTCACAACCTCGATAACCCACCGGCCGAAGAATCGGCGCCGGCGCACCGACTGGATACGCACATCGGCGACATCGGCGAGTGTCGTGATGTAGCGCTGCATCAGCGTTCCCACCGGACGCGCCACCGTCATGCCCATCAGCGAACCCGCCGCCATCGTCACAATGCGCGTGCGCGGCCGAAGCGCGGTCAACGCGAAGAGTGAACCGGCCATCGCCGCCGAAAGCCCAACGGCGAGGTTGGTGCCACAGTTGGGGTGAATCGCCAACTCGGCCTCGCCTCCCTGCAACCGCCCCAATGCCTCCGCACTGGCACTCCGCACATCGTCGGGATCGAGATCGGCGAAGATGATGAAGCCGCGAGCGTTCGAGCGCGCACTGGCGTTCAGGCTGGGCAGCGCCTGTGAGAGCAGCGTCACCGTCGCGTGTTCCAGCGCGTGATTCTGCCGGGTGCGCCGCCCAAAGAGCATGTCTCCGGTACTCACAGATGCCTCGCTTTCGTCGCGGATGTCGCGACTATCTTAGTTCGCCATGCTCAGGTCGCCTGATTCGACGCCATCTCTCCTGACGCCGCAGTGATGGGTGGACGTTCGCCAAAGATGGCGCGGCCAATGCGCACCAGCGTCGCCCCCTCTTCGATGGCCACCTCGAAATCGTCGGTCATCCCCATCGAGAGTTCGGCCCAGCCGCCGCCATGCTCATTCGCCTGCGGAACTTCCGCACGGAGCGTATCACGGAGCGCACGCATCCGCCGGAAGAAGGGCCGGACCGACTCGGCATCATCCACCAGCGGCGCGACGGTCATCAACCCCTCTAGCCGCAGATGTGGCAGCGTTGCGATGGTACGCGCTACAGCAACGACCTCGTCAGGCGCCAGTCCAGACTTGCTCGCCTCACCCGCGACATTGACCTCTAGCAGAACAGGGAGCACGCGTCCCAGTTGGGCGGCACGCGCCTCCAGCGCCTCGGCCAATCGCAGGCTATCCACGCTCTGTACCCGTGCAAACAATTCTACCGCACGAGCCGCCTTGTTTGTCTGCAGGTGGCCAATCAATTCCCAGCGCAGGCCGGTCAGCCCAGCGGCGGATACCATGGCAATCTTCTCGCGCGCCTCCTGCACACGATTCTCGCCAAACAGCCGCAGGCCATAGCGCGCGGCGGCAATCACGGCTTCGGGCGGCATCGTCTTCGAAACGGCGACGATATGCACATCCTCCGGCGAACGTCCCACCCGCTGCGCGGCGGCTGCCACCCGGACGTGAATCGCGGCGATACGCCGCCCTAACGGATCGTCGCCGAGCGCGTCGTTCTCCGGCTGCATAGCTACTAACGCCTCCAAACTCACGCGGTCCGTCTGTTAGAACGCATGCCAATGGCAACGACGAACCGTCCACTGGGCCATGGCTCGCGCCGATGCGAATAGAAGAGATCGGTACGGCAACCGGTGCAGATACCCGCGTCGTCGAGGTGTTCGGGCAGCACACCCGCCGCCAGCGCCTGGTTGGACGTCGTGGTGCGCACGTCGAGATACGAACGTGGTTTCGTCTCGCCCGCCGCGGTGCGCTCGACAAAGACCGCCGATTCGCGCACTAACGGATCCAATGCAAAGGCGTAGCGCACGTTCGCTTGCACCTCATAGCAGCACGAGCCGATGGCTGGGCCGACGCCCATCAGCACCTCAGCCGGATTGGTGCCGTACCGTTCTCCCATCGCGGCAATTGTGCGCGGAACGATGCCGCCCGCAGCGCCGCGCCAGCCCGAATGAATCAGCCCGACCGCTTCATGCGCGGGATCGTAGAGCAGCACCGGCGCGCAGTCGCCAAACGACCAGCAGAGCGCCAGTCCGGGTACATCCGTCACCATCGCGTCGGCTTCGATCCCCCGCAAATGCTCCCGCAGCCGTTGCAGGCTGGCGGCGTCATCTGGGGCACCGCCAGCGATTGCGCGGTCGATAAAGACTGTTCTAACGCCATGGACAGGTTTCGCCCAGATGAGTGGCAGGCCAACGGCATCTTCGACTGCCCGGCGATTGCGCCGCACGGTTGCCACATCGTCGCCGGTGGTAGCGCTGCCATTCAGCCCGGCGTATGGGCCTGTGCTGAAGCCTCGACGCCGGGTAAAAACGGCATGGACGATCTGGGGGAAGGCGTTGAGCGCCTCGAATTCAAAGTACTCGGTATGTTCGGTCTGCCGCTCGATCACGCGATTTCCTTCGTTGCTGGTAGTGAACGCAGCCACAGCATAGCACGCCGCTGTGCGCCCCGCCACCTGGTGCGGTAGTGAGGCACGGCACGGCATGTCAGCATCCCCCAGGCTACATCAGATCATGGCGATGGGACATAATGGACACAAAAGGCGTAGTGTGCATACAGAGGCTCGGGTGGATAGAAGTTCTGGTCGACGGAGACCAAACATTCAGCCCGCTGGAACGCTGAGCAAAGGAGACGGCGCATGGCAGGTGTTACGATCCTTGGGACGGGCGCATGGGGTACCACCCTGGCGCGTTTGCTCGCCAGCGAACGTCTGCATCGGGTGGATGGCAACGTGGCCGCCGCCGAAACCGTTCTGCTGTGGGAGCACCGCTCCGAGCGCGCCGCTATCATGGAGCGCGACCGCGAGAATCAGGACTACCTGCCCGGAATGAAGTTCCCGCCCAATTTACGCGTCACCGCCGATCTCGCAGCCGTCGTTCGCGACCGCTCGCTCGTGCTGGTCGTCACGCCTTCGCAGCGCGTGCGCGAGACGGCAAAGCTTATGGCGCCCAACCTGTCCCGCGGCACCATCGTCACCTGCGCCAGCAAAGGACTGGAGATTGGCACACGGCTACGCATGTCTCAGGTGTTGCGCGAGGAGTTGCCCGAAGATGCAGGTATCGTCGCTCTGAGCGGGCCGAATCTAGCGTTGGAAATCGCGCGAGGTCTGCCGGCGGCGGCAGTGGTGGCGTCGGATGTGGAAGCGGCCGCGGCACAGGCAAGCACGCTGCTCAACGCCGGGATGTTCCGCGTCTACACCAGCGATGATCTTGCCGGTGTCGAGCTTGGTGGAGCGCTCAAGAATATCATCGCGCTTGGCGTCGGGATCAGCGACGGTTTGGGCTATGGCGAGAATGCCAAGGCCGCGTTCATGACACGCGCGCTGGCGGAGATTTCGCGGCTGGCGCTCGCGGCGGGGGCCAATCCGCTGACGCTTGCCGGGCTGGCGGGCCTGGGCGATCTTATCGCGACGTGCTCGAGTCCCCTGAGCCGCAATCGCACGCTTGGGCTGGAACTGGCGAAGGGCCGCGCGCTCGAAGAGGTCCTGGCAGAGCGCAAGACTGTGGCCGAGGGCGTCACGACGACACGCGCCGCACTGGAACTGGCCGCCGCGCTTCATGTCGAGTTGCCGATCACCCAGCAGATCGCGAGTGTGCTGTTCGAGCAAAAGGACGTAAAGGAGGCCGTGCGCTCTCTCATGCTCCGTGATCCGAAACATGAGCTGCACGGCCTCGACGAATAATCAGGTATCAGCCGCCGTCAGTGCCTATATGCGCGTTTAGGCGCGATCCTGCGGCGGCTCACCACGCACCAGCCAGACACGATGTGGCGCGTTCTTCAACACAAACTGGGCAGTGTCGTCCAGGCAGACCTGGCCCGTGCGCCAGAAACGATAGGGCAGACCAAGAATGATGAGCGAACAGCCATGGACCTCGCTCTCATCCACGAAGCTCTGCCCGAGTGACCGCGACTGCACGATCTCCGGCTCGATCGGGAAGCTCAACTGCGACGCGACCGACACAGCGGCATCGAGAGCCACGTTGCCCTGCTCGCTCTCTTTGGCCATCTCCGCGTCAACCGCAAGTGTGCGCGGAACTTCGATGCCATACACCGCGTAGACCTGGCTCTTCTTGCCCTTGGCAATCGTGCAGGCCAGCGTGACCAACTCTCGGTCCTGGTCCGAACCCGTAACAACGACGAGCACGTTCTTCTTACACTGCGGATCCTGCTCATTGGGCAGGGGCATCATATCTGGCTTATGCGTGCTCTCATGCGCGCCTGTATGATTCTCCGTAAGATGCAGCCCGTCAATGACCTTGGCAGCTTTCCTCTGGGGAACCAGCCGCTCCAAAAGCCCCACAGCCATATCCTCCTTGGGAATACCGCACCGATGCGGCATTCTACCCGTGCAATATCATCGATACTGTGCGATAGACGCACAAAAGGTACCAGGACACACGCTATCAGTCACCGTCGCACGGACGAACCCGACAGACTGCTTGCGTCCTGAGACGCCTGTGTGATCCCGATACCCTCTTAGGCGAGGCGGAGATGTCACGCGACATTCCGTTCACCCATCATCTTCATGCTGCGGCGACTGTGCTATTCATACGCCCCATTGTGAGCGTTGTCAATAACCTAATCACCCTGTACATTATATACCAACTTCATAGTATAATGCAATGTTATGTCGCCTTTCAAGTACGCCTCATCTCCGTGTATAATCTCCGTTGCGGCGCACATGGGGCATCGTCTCACTAACGTGTCGCGCCTATGCTTACGTCAAGAAGCCAACACAGGTTGCGATTCTCCCTGTGGCCGATGAAACTATGCTGTATATGTGTGACCTATGGAACAACATCTGAGCGCCGCGGATTCAGCCGCTTCGCCGCAACATGACGCCAATGAGTGGGTAAGCCCGGGGGTCAGCGTTCGCAAGCGCTGGTTGACAGGCATCGGCGTCGCCAGTGCCAGCGCGGTCTTCTTCTTCATCGCGCACGCTGAGGGAGCGACAATGCTGGTCAGCACGCTGATCGGGATCATCTTCATTGGCGGATTTATTGGCTACCTGCGCGTGGTGGCTCCCACGCCATTTACGATTCGCCTCAGCGATGATGAGGGCATCAGCCGCAGCGAGCGGAACGGCGAACCCCAAGTGATTGCCTGGGCCAATGTCGCCAAGATCAAGGAAGAGGACTTCCCGAACGGCAAGCCCGTCAGCATCGCCGTCTTCAAGCGGGTTGGCGAACGCGGCCTCCACCGTGCCTGGGTGGTCTACGGTGATGATATTCCGCGTTTTGCGGAGTTCATTGCGGCGCTCCACTCCGGGTTGCCAGAAAGTACCCCCTGGCTTCGCGAAACGGTCCACGAATAGGCACAATACAGGCAGGTTGCGCCGACAAGATGCTTATGAAGAGCTTTCTACATGCGGCGCCCCGCCGATGGGAGGCATGTCATGGGACTACGCGATCTGCCGTTCTGGGGACGCATCGCCGCGCAACTCACCAACGAAGGCCTGGATGCCATGGGCGCGAAAAAGTGCGCGCAGAAGGGGCACAAATGGCATGATGTCGGCGCTGTCGTGCTGCGCAATGATGGCGGCGTAGATGAACTGCCGCGCGGAACGATGCAGCGCTGCCGCCGCTGTGGACTAACCCGCACTCCTGATGCGAGCTAAGTCGTCATGCCACCCCCGCTGAACGTCGTCGAACTGATCCGCCGTAAACGCGGGGGCGAGGCGCTGGCCGCTGCCGAACTGACTGACCTCATTATCGCCTATACGCAGGGCGACGTGCCCGACTACCAGATGGCGGCGTGGCTGATGACGGTGGTCTGGCGTGGCATGACAGTCGATGAAACGACCTCCTTAACGCTGGCGATGGCCGACTCTGGCGAGCGTCTTTCGGTGCGCCATCAGGTCTCCCCTGTGGCCGATAAGCACAGCACTGGCGGTGTCGGCGATAAGCTCACTTTGGTGGTCGCGCCGCTGGTGGCTGCGTGTGGGCTGCCGGTTGCCAAGATGTCTGGCCGTGGACTTGGGCATACCGGCGGCACCATCGACAAGCTGGAGGCGATACCAGGCTTGCGCACGAACCTTACTCGCCAGCAGATGCTGGACATTCTGCGCGCGCATGGTCTGGTGCTGGCCGCGCAATCGGCGACGCTAGCCCCCGCGGACGGCAAGCTCTACGCGCTGCGCGATGTCACCGCGACGGTCGAGAGCATTCCCCTGATCGCCGCGAGCATCATGAGCAAGAAACTGGCGGTTGGCCCTTCGCACCTGCTGCTGGATGTGAAGGTTGGCATGGGCGCGTTCATGAAGTCGGTAGACGACGCGCGCGAACTGGCGCACCTGATGGTGAAGATTGGCAGCAGCGCGGGCATCCGCACGGTGGCATTGCTCACGGCGATGGAGCAGCCGCTGGGAAATGCCGTGGGCAACGCGCTGGAGGTCGCCGAGGCCATCGAGACATTGCGCGGCAACGGACCCGCGGATGTCGCCGAACTGGCGTTGGACGAGACGGCGACGCTGCTCGCGATGGCGAACATCGTCCCAGGCGAGGATACCGGGCGCCAGCGCGCCGAACAGGCGATTGCGGATGGAAGCGCGGTGGCGAAACTGGCGGAGGTTATCGCGGCGCAGGGAGGCGATCCAGCGGTCGTGGCGACGCCCGCGATGTTGCCAAGGGCAACTTGGAGAGAGGATGTCCTTTCGCCAAAGTCGGGCTATCTGGCGGCAATCGACGCGGAAGCAATCGGACGAATCGCTGGTCGGCTTGGCGCCGGTCGCCAGCGCAAGGAAGATACCATCGATCCGGCGGTCGGGCTGCTGCTACGCGCCAAGGTAGGCGACTACGTTGCCGCTGGTAATCCACTCGTCGCGATACACGCGCCATCATCGGCGGCCGCCGACGGCGTGCGAGATAACCTCCTCACCGCCTACCGCTGGAGCGATCAGCCACCCGCCACACATCCATTGCTGCTGGAGAGGATCGAAAGGTGATTCCTCAAAGCCGCTAATAGCCAGGTCGCGCGCGCTGTCTGCTGGTCGCCGCTGTAAAGATCAGGCCGATTACGAAGCCTGAGATGAGCCCGAACAAGTGCGCCCATCCAGCGATTTGAGTAGAGCTAATGGTGATAACGGCATTGATGGCCAGCCAGAACACCCACTGGCCGATAATGCCATTTGCCGCTGGCCCGAGCGTCCGACGGCGCAGCAGCAGGAATGCGCCAAACGCGCCGAAAATACCAGCAATTGCCCCCGAAGCGCCTATCGACGGAATCACTGGTGATAGGACCGCCTGCGCCGCACCTGCTACAATGCCCGACGCAAAGTAGATAACAGTAAAACGGCCACTGCCAAACAGCCGCTCGACAAGTATTCCCACGAAGAACAGCGAGAACATATTTGCGCTGATGTGGAGAAGATTTAGGTGGAGAAACATCGAGGTGAGCAGACGATATGCCTGGGTCGGGTCGTGCTCGATCAACTGGCCCTGCGATGCGCCTATTGCCCATAAACTATCAGGACCGACGACCATACCCAGAAGGTAGACGCCAATGTTTATCGCCATCAGCGTGTAGGTAACGACCGGCACGCCGCGAAACGCGAAACGGGCGCGCACCACTTGCCGCTCACGACTGGAGCGCTGCTCCCACGGACGTGGCCCCGGAGTCGCCGGGATCTGCGGAGCCAGCTCAGTGCCAGTGGCGACCGTCGGCAGGGCGTCATTAGGCTGGAGCGGCGCAAACAGATGATCGAGATCGGTCGTGCCCCAGGTGCGCCCAGCGCGAGCCTCAGCCAGCGCGCCATCATAGCGTTGCCCCAGCCGCCGCAGCACATAGGCGCGTAACGCATGGGCATAGCCACGGGTCGGGTCCAGCTCGATCGAATGGTCAATCTCCGGCAGCGCCAGATCAAACCGCTGGCCTAGCACCGCCAGCAGTGCGCGGGCAAGCGCTGCCTCCGCGCTTTGGGGAGCAAGCTGCTGCACCTGAGCGCAGGCGGTCTGCGTCGTCGCGAAATCGCCGAGGGCAAGACTGGCCTCCGCCAGCCCGAGATGCCCAGCGGGATTGCCCGGCTCCGCGCGCACCACGCTGGCAAACTCTTCGGCGGCCTCGCGCAGATCGCCCTGCTTCAGCAGTGTATCGCCGCGCTCAAGTTGTGCCTGGCTGCTCGTCTGTTGATCCATCATATGCTCCGTATTTCTGAGTCGCTGGTAAACAACAACGCCCCGGAGGCGCTGGTAGGTCGAAAGCACGCGTTTAGGTGTCTTTAGCGTATACGAACGAGGGAGACGTCCAGTCGTAATCGCATGGTCAGGCGACGAGCACCGCGAACAGTGAGAAGGCAAAGACAGAGACCGCGATATAGCCGTTCATGTTGAAGAAAGCGAGATCGAGCTGCGAAAAGTCGTCCGGCTTCACCAGTCGATGCTCCCAGATCAGCAGCCACGCCGCGACACCTACCGCGATCCAGAACGGCCACGCCAGGTGCAGAACGCCCCCCACCGCCGCCAACAATCCGACGGACGCGCCATGCGCCATCTCGGAGATTTGCAGCGCCCGTGCCGCGCCAAAGCGTGCCGGAATGGAGTGCAGCCCATGTGCGCGGTCGAAATCGATATCCTGGCACGCATAGATCAGATCAAAGCCGCCAACCCATGCGGTGACGGCGAGCCCCAGCAGCGCAGGTGGCAGTAGATTCGCGACGCTGATCGTTGGGTTGATCGCCAGCCAGCCGCCTATCGGCGCGATACCATCGGTCAGGCCAAGCGCGAGGTGGCAGAGCCAGGTATAGCGTTTGGTGTATGAATAGCCGACGAGAAAGAGTAGCGCCACCGGCGCCAGTTTGAAGCAGAGTGGATTGAGTTGCCATGCCGAAACCGCCAGCAAAGCGCCAGCGGCGAGCGAGAATCCTACCATCTCCACCGGGCGCAGTTGCTTTTTCGGCAGCGCGCGATTCGCGGTGCGGGGATTGAGTGCGTCCAAGCTCGCGTCGATCAGCCTGTTGAGCGCCATTGCCAGGGTTCGTGCACCCGCCATTGCCAGAGTAATCCAGATGAGTTTATCGAGTCCCGGCCACCCGTGGCTTGCCCGCGCCGCCAGCACCATCCCCATATAAGCGAACGGCAACGCGAAAATCGTGTGCTCAAATTTGATTGCATCGAGGAAAATGCGCAGCTTGCGCATCGCTCCAGACGCTTCTTGCCGCGCCTCAGCCTGCATGAGCCGGTTCGCCCTTTCCTCTATCGGTCCTGTGGATAACACTAGTTCGCCCATATCAGACGCATGAACTTTCCCAGCGAATTATACGGCCCTGCTCAGGCATCTTGCCAGACGGGAGCATTTCACCGCATTCTGGCGAGCGTGACACCGTAACCCTGGCGCGCAACTTGCTCTTAACACTGCTCGGCGAAAGATTGACGCGACGCCAACCACAATATCCGCGTGAAATTGGTGAAACTTCGCGGGCACAAACGCACTCCAATGAGATACAGATTCTCTATCTTACGGGAATTATCTGGGCGCAAAGCACCGGCGCGGCGCCTTCTGACAGCGATGACGACGGCGATGTAAACGTTCGTGAAGACAACGGAGGCCCACTGTGACAGAAACACCTGTGCTTGCCAGCAGCTACACCTTTGACCCATTTGCCCAGCACAAGTTCTACCATGATGTCAACCAGTCGCTCGTACACCGGGCGATCTCGCGGCTAGATGCCGCACATCCGACGGGCAAGCCGGTGCGTGTCGTCGAACTGGCATCCGGCACTGGCGCTGTCACCGAGTTGATTCTCGACGAACTCGAACGACTGGGACGCCCTGGCACGGTCATCGGCGTCGAACCCTCGCCTGAAGCGATCGAAATAGCAAGCGCCCGGCTGGAATCTCGCGGCGCGAAGTTCGTGCAGGGAGATGCCGATTCGCTCGTAGCGGTCGCGCCCAACGCCGACGCTATCTTTTTCTGCAACGCGATCCATCTAGTGCCGGACAAACGCGACGCGGCAAGCAAGATCGCAAGCGCCCTCGCGCCGAATGGCTTCTTCGCCTGCAATAGCTCGTTCTATCAAGGCGCGTATGCTCCCGGCAGCGAACGCTTCTACCACCTCTGGACGCGCCGCGCGCTCGGCTGGCTGCGCAAGAATCATCCCGGCGTGCGCACCTCGCGCACTGAGAAGGCGATGGCAATGCAGTGGCTCGCGCCTGAGGACTACGCGCAGGCGTTCGAGGCGACCGATCTGCATGTGGTAGAGCAAGTTGAGGAGACGGCGCTGATGCCGCTGCGCGCCTGGCAAGATATCGGCCGCTACTGGCTGTTTATCGAGGGGGCGCTTCCAGGCGTGCCGATCCCCATTGGCGCCGACGCGCTCGAACACTCCGCCGCCGAGGCCATGAGCGAACTGGACATCACCGAAGTGCCACGCAACTGGCTGCAACTGGTAGCACAGCATAACGGCCACTAGCAGCCGTTTGAATCGGCCGTGAATGGCTCTCACGCTATTGACGGAGACGGTGGTTCAACGTACAATACTGTACGGAATGAAGTATTGTATACTATGAAGTGTCCACCGCCGCTGATGGCGTGAGACATTTTCATGGCGCATCACTGGCGCAGAACTCGAGATCCTACTGACGCAAGACGCCACGCGGTCAGCGCGCGGCGAAAAGGAGCGACCTTCAATGGCTGAGATGTCTGAAACCACCACCGCCCTGGTGACGCTGACGCCCGACGCAGCGGCAAAGGTGCGTGAACTTCTTGAGGCTGAGGGCAATCCCGACCTGGGTCTGCGCCTGTTTGTCGCGGGCGGCGGCTGCTCTGGCATGCAGTATGGCATGACACTCGACGAACTCCAGGATGGCGATGAAGTCCTCGAAGTCGAGGGCGTCAAGATGCTGCTCGACGAGATGAGCGCAGCCTATGTCTCTGGCAGCGTTGTCGATTACGTCGACAGCCTGATGGGCGCCGGTTTCACCGTCAACAACCCCAATGCGGTCTCCACCTGTGGCTGCGGCCATAGCTTCCGCACGGCGGGCGATACGGGTGAGGCGCGTTCCTGCGGCTGCGGCCACTAAATCTCGGGCATTCCCGCTGATTTATTGGAGGCTGCGATGGAGCGAGACTTTCTGAGCTTGCCCACGGATCTCTCGTCGGAGGATCCCGCTGATCGGGCCATCTATCGCGAGGCGTATCAAGCCGGGTATTCCCGCACGCTGCGCGAGATGGAATGGGCGCGCTCGCAGGGCTGGAATCCAACGGAACGCCAGATCGTGCGCGCGCTGATGCAGGCGATGCGCGTCTATAGCGCGGTGCGCAGCGGCAAGCCAATCGGTGGGCGGCATCCCGCCTGGCTACGAGGGCGCGCCGACGCGATGCGGTCGCTGCTTCATCATGGCATCGGCTTCGAGCCTGCGGACTCCTGACTATTTGCGAATACCGCGCACGAGCGCCGGGTACTTTCTCCCAGTGGGTGAGTATCCGGCGTTTGGCATTGTGGGGGAGAACCCGCCATGGCACGCACTAGAGCAACACCGGGTGTTCGCGCCGCGACGAAGAAGATCGCTACGCTCGAATCGCGACTGACAGCAACAATGATCGCGCTGGCTGGCATTCCGAGTGTCTCGGGCCATGAGGACGAGGTACGCGCGTGGTTGGCGACGTGGCTGACGGCCCATGGGTTGAAGCCATCGACCGACGACGCGGGCAATCTGATGGCACGCGTGCCCGCGCATCCTGCCTCACGCGACGGCGAGCCGCCCATCATGCTCAACGCGCATATGGACCGCGTGCCGCCGGGGCTGGCGCATCGCCCTATTCTGACCGAGGGCGTTCTTCGCAGCGATGGCAACACCAATCTCGGCGCGGATGACAGCGCCGGACTCGCAATCATTCTTCACACGCTGGAAGAGTTGCGTTCGCGCACGCTCGATCATCCCCCACTGCTGCTGCTTTTCACTGTCGGCGAGGAGGTCGGCCTGATCGGCGCGAAGGCGTTCGATCCACGGCTGTGGGGCGCACGCGAAGGCATCGTCTTCGATAACGCGGGCGAGGCAGGCGTCGTCGTAACCCATGCCGCGACCTATATCGCTTTCGATGTGCTGTTGCGCGGCATCGGCGGCCACCCCGGCAAGCACCTGGAGGGAACGGCCAGCGCCATCGAAATGTTCCATCGCGCAAGCTACCCGGTGGGCATGCTGGATGGCGACACCAGCCGCGTTTCCATCGGGCGCATCGAGGGCGGCAGCGCCCGTAATGCCGTCCCTCACGAGCTACGAGCGCTGGGCGAGGCGCGCACCCTGCTGGAAGGCTCTGCGCGTGAACGACTAATGGAGCAGATCGAGACGGCGTTCACCTCGTCGGCATCGGCGCTGGGCGGCACGGCAACCGTTGCCTTCGATCCACATTGCGATGGCTACGCGGTCGACGAGTCCGAGCCGCTCTTGCAGGCCTGGATGCAGGCGCAGCGGGCGCTCGACATCGCTCCACGCACCATGACGACGTTCATCGGCAGCGACGCCAGCGCGCTGCGGGCGCACACCCGCGTCTTCACGGTTTCTACTGGCGCGATGGACGAGCACACCGCCGACGAGTGGATTGCGATCGCGCCGCTGGTGACCCAGGTCGAGACGGCGCTGGCACTGCTCAGCAGCTACCACGCTGACGCGACGACAACCAGCAGATAGAGGCTACAGAGGATGGGGCGATTCTGTTCGAGCGCAGGACCCACTCCCGACCTGCGGGCACGCTTGCCCGCCGGTAGCAGGTGCGCGAAAGTCCAGCGGCTCAATGGTCGATGATAGCGGAGAGATTCGTCCTAGCCGCACTGCTGGCTGAACTAAGGGTTACCCTGATGCCTGACGCTATCTTTGCCGAGCCAAAACTGGCCGAAATCTATGACCTCTTCGACCGTCCGAATCGGCCGGACCTGGCGCCATACCTTGCCATAGCAGACGAGTTCAAGGCCCACGCTGTTATTGACCTCGGGTGTGGAACTGGCACTCTCGCCTGTAGTTTCGCCGCGCTCGGGAAAGAGGTCGTTGGCATCGATCCAGCCGCAGCGTCACTGGACGTCGCACAACGCAAAGCGTATGCCGACCGGGTTCGCTGGGTCACTGGCACCGCCGCGCAGCTCGAAGGATTGCATGCCGATCTCATCACCATGACCGGCAATGTGGCACAAGTATTCATGACAGATCAGGAATGGGTCGCCACGCTTCGCGCATGTCGTCGCGCGCTGCGCCCGAATGGACGGCTTGTCTTTGAGGTGCGTGATCCGGCCCGGGAGGCATGGAAGGGCTGGAACCGAGAGCAGACCTACCAGACGATTGAAGCGCCCGTAATCGGCATGGTCGAGACCTGGGTGGAGCTGGTGCGCGTACAACTGCCGCTGGTCTCGTTTCGCCATATATTCGTGTTCCAAAAGGACGGGCGGGTCATGATGTCCGACTCCACCTTACGGTTCCGCTCCCGATCAGAGATCGCTGAGACATTATCCCATGCTCGACTACCTGTGGAATCGGTGCGAGACGCCCCCGACCGGCCTGGCTTAGAGTTCGTCTTCATTGCTCGCCACGAGCAATGATACTGGCGTCAGTCGCCGCTTGAGGCAAGCTATCCAGATGTGTATGGCGGTTGTTTTGCTTCCACGTGCGCGCCAGGAAGCGCCCGTAGCCACAGCGATACGTGAGCTGGCTGCATCACGTCATCCACGGTGGCCACCAGGTGGCTCGCCAGGGACTGCAAATCAACCTCGCTCCGCAGTGTAGCGGCAAACGCAGCCAGTGTCTGGGTCGCATCGTATTTACTGCGGTAGAATCGCCGATCGATGAAAGCCTGAATGCCCGCGCGCAAAGGACGAAACAATGCCACGGTCAGCAGCGTCGTTATGACGAGCACGGCTGGCTGCTGCCCACTCAACGCGGGAATATAGGCATGAAACAGCGCCTGAGTGCCAAGGATACTCACCACGTACAGAGTAGTTAGCGTTGTCGTCAGCAGACCATAGACCAGCGCACGATTGATGATCGTATCGATATTGTAGAGATGGTAGCGCTGGACGGCGATAAAGAAGGTGATGGGGACGAGCGCAAGCGAGAGTTGATAGATTTGATAGACAATGGGCGAATAGAGTGTCTGGCCCAGCGGGGTAAACGCAGACGGCAGCCAGAACACCTGATTCCCTAACAGGGTTACGATGAGTCCGGCAACGATCCATCGGGTCTGCAGACGCTCGATCGGCGTGGAGATGCGCCGGTAGCGATTGACGATGCTGGCAACGCACGCCCCCACGACGATGGGATAGCCCAAAAAGAGCAGCCCGTCACCGAGTGTCGGCACGGCGGCAAACACAGCTCCCCAGACACTGGCGCCAACCAGAACGACCCACGACATTCGTGGGACGAAGCGCCCGCTGGGGAAGAGAAATGCCAGGCCTGTTGTCAGGGCAAAGAGCAGGGCGGACTGCGCCGACGCGAGCGCCATTTGGAGTACAGAGGCATGTGTTTGCACCATGCTGGTTGCTCCGCCAACGCCGCGCTCGTTGACGATGCCTACGGTGTAGATGACAATGAAGAGCGAGACCAGCAGGGCCATCCAGTCATTGCTGCGCCGCCAGAAAAGCGCGAGTGCGACAATCAGTGAGAAGGCGACCACCGCGCCCATGACTCCGAACGAAATCCACGCGTAGACATCGAGGCTGATTCCCGCCCGCGCGAGCGCGGCGACCACGCGCGGCGTGACCAGCTCGCGCACCGGATCGGCGCCGAGCACCAGCATGGACGCGGCGAACCCGAGCCCGGCGCCGATCAGCGCCCGCCGGTGGCGCCGGGCGGCCCACCCGCCGAG
>DAHUXT010000005.1 GCA_027307065.1 Ktedonobacteria bacterium | reverse complement strand
GGGCGATTCGGCCCGCATCAACGCCTCGCCTACCAAGATCGCGTCGGCGCCGAACGCGCGTGCCCGCGCCGCGTCCCTCGCGTTGCCGATGCCGCTCTCGGCGACAAAGATATGATCCGAGGGGACAATTGGCCGCAGCCGCCGCACCACATCGGCATCAACCGCGAAGGTGCGCAGATCACGACTGTTGACGCCGATGACCCGCGCGCCCGAACTCACCGCCCGCAGCGCCTCGCCGGCATTGTGCGCCTCTACTAATGCCTCCATCCCCAGCGTGCGCGTGAGCGCCAGCATCTCTCGCAGACTGTCGTCATCCAGCAGCGCGCAGATCAACAGCACAGCGTCGGCTCCCGCTGCCCGCGCCTCGAACACCTGATACGGATCGATCAGGAAGTCTTTCCGCAGCACCGGCAGATCCACAGCGTTCCGCACCGCCCGCAGATGATCGAGCGAGCCAAGGAAGAAATCCGGCTCAGTCAGCACACTGATGGCTGACGCGCCACCTGCCGCATACGCCCGCGCCTGTTCTACCGGATCGAACTGCTCGGCCAGCAACCCTTTCGACGGCGAGGCGCGCTTCACTTCGGCTATCAGGCGAGCGGAGCCACCAGTCACCGGGCGCAGTGCCGACGCAAACGGACGTGGCAGTGGCGCGGCCAGCGCGAGCGCTCGCATCGCATCCAGCGGGATGTGCTGGCGGCGTTCGTCCAGATGGGCGCGGGTCGCCGCGACGATGCGTTCAAGAAATGTCGCGGATGATGTCTCGGTCATCGGAATGTCCTGTTCCCTACGCCACGGTTGCGCCGAGACGTTGTGTCGTGGCGGCGAGAGTCTCCAATGTGGCGACACCACGGCCATCGCGCAGACCAGATCGCGCCTGGCGCACGCCATCTGCCAGCGAGTCCGCTCGTTCTGTGACGTAGAGCGCGGCGCCCGCGTTGAGCGCCACGATATCCGCTGGCGCACCATCGAGCTTGCCCGCGAGCAGATCCCGCAGCAGCGTCGCGTTCTGTTGCGCGTCGCCACCCAACACCGCCTCGCGTGGCGCGGTTGCGCAGCCCACCGACTCTGGCGTCACCGTATACTCGCGCAGCGTACCAGAGGCGCCGTCCACCTCGCAGATGAGCGTCGGACCAGACAGCGAGAGTTCATCCACGCCGTCCGCGCCATGCACCACCAGCGCGCGCGCGCCACCGAGCCGCAGTAGCGCCTCGCCGATCAACCGCAGCAACTTCGCATCGGGCACGCCCAGCACTTGATAGCGCACACGGGCCGGGTTGGTCAGTGGGCCAAGGATGTTGAACACGGTGCGGATGCCAATTTCGCGGCGGGTCGGGCCAACATAGCGCATCGCGGGATGGTACGTTGGCGCGAACATAAAGCCGAAGCCGATTCGCTCGACACAGTAGGCCACCTGCTCCGGCTCAAGTTCCAGCTTGACGCCAAGCGCCTCCAGCACATCGGCGCTGCCACAGCGACTGGTAGCCGCGCGATTGCCATGTTTGGCGACCGGCAGACCCAGTGCCGCCACCAGCAGGCCCGCCGCCGTCGAGACGTTGAACGTGCCCGAGGCATCACCACCGGTGCCGCAGGTATCCACCGCGCGCACCGACGCGTCCAACGGCACATGCAATGCCTGTTCGCGCATCACCCGCGCCAGTCCTGTTACCTCCTCGACGGTCTCGCCTTTCAGGCGCAGCGCCGTCAGAAACGCGCCCAACTGCGAGGGCGTCGCCATGCCGGTCATGATCTCTTCCATCGCCTCTGCTGCCTCGGCCTCGCTAAGCGACTGGCCCGCAACCAGATGCGTGATTGCCTCGCGAATCATTCGTCTTGCCCTCCATGCGGCTGGCGACGCAAACACATTTGTGGCTGGCGGTTGAAACCGCGCCTGAATGGCCTCGCTGCGCTCCGCCACAAAGTCCGCCTGCGCGGACAATCTTCAGAACACCTTGCCTCGAGTTCCGCAGTTAACACCTGGGACCCGCTCATACTCGCTTCACTCGTCAGAGAGCGACGGATGTTGCGCGTTGAGAATAGCCGAGGTGACTTGACCACCCGCGAAGCGTTCCAGCAACACCAGCAGATCGGTCAGGGCTGCCTCGACATCGTCGCGCGCCCGTTCGTGCTGCGCCTCTACAGCAATCACTACGGCGCTGGTATCCATGCGCGCGGCGCTTTGATCGCTCTGTCGCCAGCACCAGCGTTCGGCGAAGACCAGCCCAGTGTCGTCGGCAAAGACTACCTCGCCCGCCGTTGGGCGTTCGGTCACATTGGGCTGGCCCAGCGGGGTGTAGCGCTCGGCGCCCGTCGCAAAACGCACCGTCAGCGGTCCGGTCAGTGAACGAGTATCGAAAACGGCGACCGGCAACGCGTAGCGGATGCTGACCAGATTGCCCAGGTCTACCAGCGTGTTGATGCTCGGTATGTCGCCTTTCTTGGTCAGGCGACGAAGCAATGCCTCGGCGGCGGATCGGCACTGCGTCGGGTCCACGCCGAAGCGGCGAAATGCGCTCCGCCACGCAGCGAGCGTTGGAAGTTGGCTCAGCGGCGCCTCGCCAATGCGCGCCAGCGTCGCCCGCTGCTCGTCGCGATAGGCCGTCTGCAGCGGCTCAGGCGTTGGTCCGTTGCGCGCACCCGTCGCCAGGACCACGCCACCTGTCACGGCGGGGAAGCGTTCGAGAATCGCGGCATCGTAGCGAAAGGTCGTCATCGGCGTGCGCTTTCCTGTAGCTGCGGGTGCTGTGGCGCGTCGGTAGCCCGCGGCAACATCTGCAGGAAGTTGCGCAGCAGATCTTTGCCGGACGTCGTCAGGATAGACTCTGGATGAAACTGAACGCCCTCGATGGGATAGTCACGGTGACGTAGCGCCATCACCAGCCCATCACCTGTCTCCGCCGTCACGATCAGTTCAGGCGGCAGCGTGGCGCGATCGACGATCAGGCTATGGTAGCGTGTCGCCGTAAAGGGTTGCGGCAGGCCAGCCAGCACCCCTTCGCCGCGATGCTGAATCTGCGCCACCTTCCCGTGCACTGGTTCTGACGCGCGGATTACCCGCCCGCCAAAGACCGCGCCGATGCACTGGTGTCCCAGGCAGACTCCGAGGGTGGGTATGCGCGGCCCAAGCCGCTCGATCAGTGCGCACGAGATGCCCGCTTCGGCTGGTGTGCAGGGGCCTGGCGAGATGACAAGATGCGTCGGAGCAAGGGCCTCTGCCTCGGCCACTGTGACGGCGTCGTTGCGGCGCACCAGCACATCCGCGCCCAGTGCCGCCAGATATTGGACCAGGTTATAGGTGAAGCTATCGTAGTTATCGATGAGCAGCAGCATCGCGCCCCCGCCTCCTTTCCGCCTCGTCGAGCGCCCGCAGCACCGCGCCCAGCTTGTTCTCTGTCTCGTCGAACTCCGCCGCCGGGACCGAATCCGCGACGATGCCGCCACCCGCCTGCGCGTAGGCGACGCCGCCCTTGAAAACCAGCGTGCGAATGGCGATGCAGGTGTCGAGGTTGCCGTCGAAGCCGAGATAGCCGACCGCCCCCGCGTAGAGTCCGCGCCGCTGGCCCTCCAACTCCGCCAGAATCTGCATTGCCCGCACCTTGGGCGCGCCTGAGACAGTCCCCGCAGGGAAACCGGCTCGCAGCGCGTCATAGGCTGTTAACCCATCGCGCAGACGCCCGGTGACGTGCGAGACGAGGTGCATCACATGCGAATAGCGTTCGACATCGAGAAATTGCGTCACCTGCACACTGCCAGGCTCGCTCACCCGCCCGACATCGTTGCGCTCCAGGTCGATCAGCATCACGTGCTCGGCGCGCTCCTTCGGATGCGCGATCAGCTCGCGCACGCGCGCCGCGTCGTCGTCGCCCGCCAGACGCGGGCGCGTGCCCGCGATCGGGTGAATCGCCACCTCGCCGTCATCGACACGCACCAGCAGTTCCGGCGATGCGCCCGCCACAGCCAGATCGTCCAACGCGAGATAGAACATGTAGGGCGAGGGATTGATCGAGCGCAGCGCACGATACACCGCGAAGGGATGCGCGCTCGTTGGCCGAGCGATACGGCGCGACGGCACCACCTGGAAGCAGTCGCCCGCGCGAATGTACTCTTTCGCACGCAATACCGCCGCCTCGTATGCCGGTCGCGACTCCAGTCGATCCGCTGGAACGCTGCCGCTGGAACGGCCGAATCGCTGGCCGCGTGGCTGCCGTGGGGTCGCCCGTCGGAGCCGCTGCTCCATCGCATCCAGCCGAGCCTGGGCCTCCGCATGCGCGCGCTCGGCATCGCCACCCGTCGCCTCACGGTCGGCGTAGGTGAGCAGCCGCGCGGCATGGCGGGCGTGGTCGAAGATCAGCAGTGTATCGCTGAACAGGAAGACGCTTTCGGGCAGGTCAAGCGGATCATCCTCTGGGATGCCAACCGATGGCTCATAGCTCGCGGCGACCTCGTAGCTCAGATAGCCCACTGCCCCACCGAGGAAGCGCGGCAATCCCGGCGAAGGCGGCGCAACCGGACGCCGCTCCAACTCGGTGCGAACAGCATCCAGCGGATCGGCACAGGGCGTGCGCTCGACGGTTCCGGCGTGTGGGCCGCTCAACCACTGGTGCGTCGCCATTCCATCGCGCACCTGTAGCGCGAGATATGGATCGGCCCCGACGAACGAGTAACGGGCCAACCGCTCGCCTCCCTCGACAGACTCTAGCAGATAGCCGTAGCGACCGCTGGCAAGCTTGAGATACGCCGAGACGGGTGTATCGAGATCGGCGGCTACCTCGCGCCACACCGGCGACAGCACGGGACGACGCGCATCCCGGTTTTCCGGAGCGTCTGTGGTCGTCTGCTGTTGTACTAGCGCCGTGTGCATCGGCGTGCCTTCTTTCTCAGATCGGCGGCGTTCTTCGGTGCTACATCGTGGCCTAAATGCCGCGCTACCCCTACATCTCCGCAGGCCGGGAGCGGTTTGCTTACCGCAGCCCGACCTTTTCCAGCACGGTTTGCAATGTCGCTTGCGCTGTTGGCTGCACCTTCGCCGCGCCCTCGGCCATCAGCCTTTCGAGACCGTCCGGGTCCGCCATCAGCGCCTTATACCGCTGCTGGATCGGCTCCAGCGTCTCGACGACCGCATCCGCCAGCGCTGCCTTGAACTCCTTGTAACCTTTGCCTTCGAACTCCGCCTCGATGGCATCCTGACTGCGGCCCGTCAGCGATTGATAGATCGCCAGCAGGTTGAAGATGCCGGGACGCTTCTCGTCAAAGACAATGGTGCGCTCCGAATCCGTGGTGGCGCGGGCGATCTTCTTGCGAATCGCGGCCGGCTCGTCGATCATCGAGATATAGGAATTCTCGCTTTCGCTCTTGCTCATCTTCTTGCTCGGGTCATCCAGCGACATGATGCGCGCACCCACTGTGCGCACGATCGGCCGCGGCTCCACGAACGTCTCGCCGAAGCGATTGTTGAAGGTGTTGGCGACGTCACGCGCCAGCTCGACATGCTGTTTTTGGTCTTCGCCCACCGGCACGGCATCCGCGTGGTAGATCAGAATATCGGCTGCCATAAGCACCGGATAGGTGTAGAGCCCCGCGCTCGCCAACTCGCGATCGCTGCCCGCCTTCGACTTGAACTGCGTCATCCGGTTCAGCCAACCCATCGGCGTGACGCAGTCCAACACCCATGCGAGCTCGGCGTGCTCGTGCATGTGCGACTGGACGAAGATAGCGCTACGAGCCGGGTCGAGGCCAGATGCCACCAGCAGCGCGTACAACTGGCGCGTGTTGAACCGCAACTCTTCGGGATCCTGCGGCACAGTGATGGCGTGCAGGTCTACGACACAATAGATGTTGTCGTAGATGTCCTGCTCGGCGACCCAGTGCCGGATCGCGCCGATATAGTTGCCAAGTGTTGGTGTGCCCGACGGCTTGATGCCGGAAAATACGCGCTCGCGTTTCGCGCCGCTGGCGACCTCCGCCGGTTTGCCCGCCGGAGCGATTCTTGCCGATGCCGATGTTGATGCGCTCATTAGCGCGCCCTCCCTGGGCCAATTGCCCCAAAAAAATCCCAACAAAAAAGCCTCCCATCCCACTGCTGGGACGAGAAGCTGTAAAAGCCTTCGTGGTACCACCCGGATTCGAGCCGACAGACGCGCAACACCGATCGTGTGGCGGACTCAGGCTCCTTTGCGAGCACGGGCAACGCGAACCGCGCAACCGATGCTCCGCCCCGTTAACGGGAGGCTCCCGGCGAACCCTACGGCGATGTACCGCTCGGGCCGCTGCTCACAGAACCATTCGGCGGGGGTTCCAGCGCCGGATTTCACCATCCCGGCTCGCTGAGGCTGTCACGTCGCCCGCGTACTTTTTCTGTATCGCTGCTCTTCTCGCTATTGCTTACATGTCAGACAGTGGCAGTATAGCTGTGCCGCGCAGCCTGTGTCAAGGCCGGGCCGCCACGTGTGTCTCCGCGAGGACGAAGCCCGTTACGCATTCGTGAGACGGCTACGGGCGGACGTGCTGGCGCTGTGACAAACATGTGAATTGCTGGGATAGGAGCAAACCTGACATCAGGGGATCGCCGCCGAGGTTGCTCATTCCCCGAACCCATTGTCTTGCTCCCAAAGGAGCGCATCGCTATGGCGACAACCCATACGACCACGATTCTCCCCAGCAGGAATCGCGCGACATCCGCATGGCCAGGATGGCTGCTGACGGTTCCACTCATGCTGACATTGCTGGCGCTTTTCATGACCGCATGTGGCGTGACAACGCCAGGCCCTGGCGCGGACGCAACGCCAACCGCGACGCCCGCCAACACGGTCAAGGTGTTCTTTGCCAGACATCCCGACACCGATAACACTCCGACGGCGGTTTTCGCTGTACTGCGAACGACGACAGCCACCAACTCATTCGACAAAGCAACCTTCGCGCTGCAGGAGATGCTGAAAGGTCCGACACTGGATGAGCGCAACCAGAACTACTATTCGCCATTCGATGGCGCGCTGGCGTTGCAGTCGTTCTGCTCAGGGCCGTTCCGCGACTTCGACCTCACCCTGAATCACCGAGGCAAGACGCTCGAAGATGGCACGGCCACCATGCAGTTCTGCCGCCGCGTAGACCTTGCCGGTGACCTGACGGGACCCCGCATGGCGGCGATGATTACGTCGACGCTGACGCAGTTCGCGGAGATCAAGAAGGTGGTCATCCTCACCTATCAAGGCAACTGCTTCGCCGATCTGCGCGGTGCCAACGTCTGCCTGACCGGCGAGACGAACGGCTATCCGGTGAAAGTCTATTTCTCGAAGCATCCTGACTCGGACAACCTTCCCCGGATGGTGTTCGCGGTGAACCGTGTCTCGCCAACGCTGGGGGTGGCGACCTATGCCATCGGCCAGTTGATCGCTGGCCCGACGTCCGATGAGAAGGCGCAGGGCTATTACACACCGCTTGTGGGAGCGCTCAGCGGCGTCTCAACCTGCAACGGAGCCGACTTCAAGATCACGCTTAACTGGAATCGCACGCACAGCGAGACAGACACCGCCACGCTCCAGTTCTGCCGTACAGTGCCCGGCTTTGGTGACACGGGCGCTATCGTCGTGCGCAACGAGATCGCCTCGACGCTGATGCAGTTCCCCACTATCAAGCAGGTGGTCATCGTCTACAAGGATGGTTCATGCTTTGACGACTTGATTGGCTGCAACTAGCCCGCCAGCGACTGAACAGTGTGCCGCCTCATCTCAGCGGGAGGGGCGGCTTTGTGTTGCCCCCGAAGCGGGGCATGCGGTTACGAGAAGCGGCGCATGATATACTCACCTGGTACTTTTCGCGAGACAGTCCGTAGATACCTTCTGGGCTGATACATACATTGAATACTGATATTTACCCCTTCCAGGGCGGGAGGTTGCAGCTACATGTTTGAAAGTCTCTCTCAGCGGCTCGACAGTGTCTTCGAGCGGCTCCGCGGCAAGGGACGAATTACCGAGCAGGACGTGACCGAGGCGATGCGCGAAGTGCGCCAGGCGCTGCTCGAGGCGGATGTCAACTTCAAGTTGGTCAAGCAGTTCGTTGCGCGCGTGCAAGAACGCGCCATGAGCGCCATCGGCACCGAGGTGCTCAGCGGCGTCACGGCGGCGCAGCAGATCTTCGGCATCGTCCACGAAGAACTGGTCGCCATGCTCGGTGGGGCCGATGATACTGGCGGCAAGATACAGTTCGCGGGCGCGCCGCCCACCATCATCATGCTCGTCGGTCTTCAGGGTTCGGGCAAGACAACCCACGCGGGCAAGCTGGCCAACTGGTTTCGCAAGAACGGCCAGAAGCCGGGCATCGTCGCCGCCGATATGCAGCGACCCGCCGCCGTCCAGCAACTGCAGCAGATCGGGCGGCAACTCGATATCCCCGTCTATGCTGAGCCGCCGGGCAACAAGCCAGTGGACATCACCCAGCGCAGCCTCAAATGGGCGCGCGAGCAGGCGCTGACCATCCTCATTCTCGACACAGCGGGCCGTCTGCATATCGACGAAGACCTGATGCGCGAGGTGGCGACCATTCGCCAGCGCACCCAGCCACAGGAAGTGCTGCTAGTCGTGGACGCCATGACGGGACAGGATGCAGTGCGCGTGGCCGACGAGTTCAACAAGACCGTTGGCCTGACCGGGCTCATCCTCACCAAGATGGATGGCGATGCGCGTGGCGGCGCGGCGCTTTCGGTGCGCGAGGTCACCGGTGTGCCGATCAAGTTCATGGGCACGGGCGAGAAACTCGACGCGCTGGAACAGTTCTATCCCGACCGGCTGGCCACCCGCATCCTGGGCATGGGCGACGTGCTGTCGCTGATCGAGGACGCGCACCGCTCGGTCGACATCGAGGAGGCGAAGAAGCTCGCCAGGAAGGTCAAGACCGGCAAGGGCTTCGACCTCGAGGATTTCAAGGGACAGATCGCGCAGATGCGCAAGATGGGACCGATGGCACAGTTGCTGGAGATGATCCCCGGCATGGGCAAGGCGCTCAGCGATCCCGACGTCAAGGCCGCACTGGAAGGCGATCAGATGAAGATGGCCGAGGCGATCATCCTCTCGATGACGCCTGAAGAGCGCCACAACCCCGACATGATCAACGGCAGTCGCAAACGCCGCATCGCGCGCGGCAGTGGCACAACCCCGCAGGATATCAACCAGTTGCTGGCATCATTCAAGCAGTCGCAGAAGATGATGAAGCAGGTGATGGCCATGCAGCAGGGCGGCAAGGGTCGCAGAGGACGCTTAGGCGGATTGGGCGGCCTTGGCGGGCTGGGTGGCCTCGGCCCGTTCGGCCAGTAACTGCCAACAGTACCCAGTTTGGCCCTTCGAGAGCACAGCAGCGGATAACCACTTCGTCTCATCCTGTGGAAAGAGACGCCAGTGCTCGCGTACTCTCAACCGTACAGAGAAGCGGTCGGAGAGAGTACCAGCGCGTGGCCGATGTTCCTCCAGGCGTTCTTGCGCGTCTAAATGGTTTAGAGAGAAACTCTACACTTCGACGATGGGACGCAACATCGTATCGAGATACGCGCACTTCGCGAAACCGCTGTGTGGTGTGAGGAGGGCCGGTTCGTGAGCATGTTTGCAAGCCAGCCACGGCGTTTGGCCGCTGGCGTTTCCCGCCGCACACCGCGCTGGGTGATGGCGCTGCTGGTGGTTGTGGTGTTGAGCATGGTACTGGCTGGCTGTGGGAGTGATCCCAACCAGGTGGTGGCGCAGCAGAACAAGTCGCGGCTCGATAACGAACTACAACACGCGCGTACGGCGCTCGGCCTTCCTGATTCGATGCTGCAGCCCGTGGAAACGCAGGAGAATCAGATTTCTTCTGGCGAGGGCGGCTTCAACTACAACTATCAGGATGCCGCCACGAACTACACCCTCCTCTACAACCAACTGGTCGGCATCGAGCAGAACGCCCAGCAAACGCTGCAAAAACAGGCCAGCGACGACATTCAGGCGTTCGCCAAGGCGGTCAATCAACTGCGCACGCAGGGCTTCAGCGAGATTGAGTATTATCAGGGACGGCTCGATCAGGCGCTGCTCGATTACAATAACGCCAGGAAGGCGGGCGATTTCGCCAAAGTAGACATCACGGCCCGCCAGCAAACAGCGGCGCTCCAGGCCCTCTGGCCAGCATATCAGAAGTTGCAGGAGTTCAAGACGATCCTGCGCGATCTGCAGAGCGCTGGCACGAACTCGGCGCTGGGTCAGATCGAGTATCAGCAGAATCTCGACGCGATTCGCGGTGGTCTGCCCGCCGACCGCTATACCAAGCTGGTCGAGGTCATTGACGGCCAGATCGTTCAGTTGATGGCTGATCAGGCAGAGGCGACACCCTACATTGGCGCGACGCTCGTGGATAACTTCCAGGCAAGCATCGACCTGCTCAAGAGTTACGGGCAGGATACGCACGCCTTCCAGAAGCAGCACGATCAGGATGTGACGACACTCAAGGCGGCAAAGAGCACCGCCGACTACGTAAAGCTTGGCCAGACCGTCAACCAGCAGACCGACGCGATGGCGTTGCCATTGCTGCGCGCACAAGGCTATCACGATTACGCGGTGCTTCAGCAGTTGCTTGCATCCGTCGAACCAATCCAGCATACGACGACACGGTGGAGCGATCCGTACGTGCGGACGTGGTCTGTGGCCTACGAGTATGCCGATCCGTTTGTCGGCATCAACGACGCGAAACAGAATCTCGACGCGGCCTATGACATCGCGACGTATACGAGCGCCGACCAGGAAATCCGCGATCTCACCAACAATCTGCGCGCACTCAAAGACAATCTGCCGTATACCGTCGATTTCCAGACGGTCGATAAATATGCCGACCAGCCGCACCCCGCCGACCTGGAGTTGATCAATACGGCGTACCATCTCACGGGCAAGGTGATTGTGGTGTCGCTGCGCGAGCAGGTGCTACGCGCCTATGACAACGGCAACGTGGTCTGGTGGTCGTACGTCACCACCGGACGCCAGGAACTGCCCTCGTGGCCGGGCCTGCACTACGCAATGTACAAGCTCTACCACACCGAGTTCACCTCGCCGGAGCCTAAGGGATCGCCGTTCTGGTACGCGCCCACGCCGATCAACTTCGCCATCGCCTACGCGCCCAACGGATTCTTCCTCCACGATGCCTGGTGGCGGTCGGAGTTTGGCCCGGACACCAATTCGGATCACTGGGACCCGGCAGCCTTCGACGGCGGCTCACACGGCTGCGTCAACCTGCCAGAAAACAACATGGCCTGGCTCTACGACTGGACGCCAATCGGCACGCCCATCGTCGTCTACTAGCAACCAATTCGCGGTGATTATTGGTTCCACCCGGCGCCACGAGTGGCGGCATCGAGCCAGCCGTCGCCCGCGTGCAGACGCGCCAGAATCGCCCCCTCGCGGATGCCGCGCCTGCTGATCGCGAGGGCATCGGCGCCGAGGTGCTCCACCGCCGCGCGCAGCACTGCCTCGCCCGCGCCGAGCAACCGGGCACGCGCCTCCGCAATGCCGAACCGCTGGGTCAACTCGGCGGCAGATGTTGCGCTCAACAATGCAGTAAGCGCCTCTAGATGATCGCGCGAGAGCAGCCCCAGGCGCATACCATCGGCGTCGTGTGGTGGCGACTCCTCGCCAGCAGCCAAATCCTCCGGCTCCGGGATATTTAGCGCCCGCGATGCCAGCGCAGCGAGTGTCGTGGCTGTTCCGCCGCAGGCGATCACCTGGGTGACGGGCAGCGGCACGCCGAGTTTCGCAAGCTGTGTCGAGGTCTCCTCGCGCACCCTGTCCAGTTCGGCGCTCTTGGGCGGGTCGGATGGCGCGTAGCGGTCATGCATCGCGCCGGATCCAAGTGGCAGCGATGCGCGCCAGTGGATGCGCGAGCCCTCGCCGATGACGACCTCCATGCTGCCGCCGCCGAGATCGAGCACCGCGCGACGTTCGCCGGTTGCGGGCAGGCCACTGGTCGCGCCCCAATAGGTCAGCGCGGCCTCCTGATCGCCGGTGACGACCTGCAGGCTGATACCCGTCTCTTCGCGCACCCGCGCCAGAAACTCGCCGGCATTGGCGGCTGCACGCACGCCCTCGGTGGCGACGGCCAGCAAGTCCGGTGCTCCAATCGCCCGCGCCCGCGCCGCTTGCGCCCGCAAGACGCTGATTGCCCGCGCCGCGCGTTCAGCGCTAATCGAGCCGGTCGCGCTCACGTCCGCGCCGAGCCGTGTCATATCGAGTTCGTCGGCCAGGGTGACGAGATCGCGGCCATCATCAGTCGGGCGCGCAACCACCAGGTGAATGGTATTGCTGCCGACGTCCACCGCGGCAAAGGGAATATTCTCAGCCACCTTAATCTCCTTCCGATCAGCGGGACGACCCCAAACAGATGTGGCGCACAACTTGTTCCACCGAACAATCTCCCGCTCGATACTATAACAGGAGCAATGCTGCGTGTTTCGCCTTGACGCGGCCCATCCACGCGGGATACGCTGCCCAGCAGTGACCGATATTCGACACAGGAGCATGCATGGTCAACGATTCCCTTCCTGAGCACGCCGCCACCCCCCCACAGCCGGAGAGCGGCCAATCGTCATCTCAGCAGGAAGGGCTTGTCGTTGCGCTCGCGCCTGGACTCTTCGAGGTGGTCGCTGCCGATGGCACATCGTGGCTCTGCACACTGCGGGGGCGACTACGAAAACAACGGCCCATGCGGCCACCTGTGCCGTCCTCACGCCGCCAGGCATCGTCGTCTCCCCAGCAAGCCGTGCTCCGACAGCAGCCAGTGGATGACGCGCCCGATGCGCCAGCCGAGGCGCCCACGCGCGTCGCTCCCGGCGACCGGGTCCATTTCACGCCGCTCGGCAACGGTGAAGGCGTGATCGAAGACCTCGTGCCGCGCCACAGAGTGCTGGCCCGCGCTCGCCCTGAAGTGGGCACTGAGCAGGTATTGCTGGCGAATCCCGATCAAGCGGTGCTCGTGTTTGCCATGCGAGAGCCAGCGCCGCACTTCGGTCTGCTCGACCGCTATCTCGCTCTGTGCGAACATGCGCATGTGCCAGCGATCATCTGCCTGAACAAGGATGATCTCGGCGAGCCAGATGAGGTTGTCGCGGCAGAACGCATCTACTGCGCGCTTGGGTATGAGGTATTGCGGACCAGCGCGACCACTGGCGATGGACTGGACGCGCTGCGCCAACATCTCGCCGGGCGCATCTCGCTGCTGACAGGTCCATCGGGCGTTGGCAAATCGTCGCTCATGAACACGATCATCTCCGATGCGCGCCAACGCACCGGAGAGATTAGCACCGCGACAGGCAAAGGGCGCCATACCACGACTGGCGTGCGGCTGCTGCCACTGCCAGAGGGCGGCTGGCTGGCGGACTCCGCGGGGATTCGCGAGTTGTCGCTATGGAAAGTTCCGTCAGAGGAACTCCCCCGCTGCTTCGTCGAACTGCGAGACGCCGCTGGCAACTGTGAGTACGAAGACTGTACGCACGGGCTGGACGAAGACGGGTGCGCGCTACGGGCAGTGCTGATCGAGGGACGTATCACGCCGGAACGCTATGCCAGTTTTCAGCGGCTATTGGATGAGGCTCGCGACGACGAAGGCCCCGCCTGGGAGCATAAAGGACGGTGAGAGCGAGAGTAGCGACAGTGACCACGTAGCGCGGTTGTCATCGCGCTGGCGGCTGGAGTCGCGACTATCTGGCCTCGCGTCGGCTGAAGAATGCCCCATCGTCGTGCGCGACACCCTTTTCCATGAATGTCGTATTGCTCACTTGCGAGCACGGGGGGGAGCTTTTGTCGGTTTCGCTGCCTTCGCCGCAACGGCCGACTGGTTGCCACCGGATGGTTCTTTGCGTTCGGCCGAGAGCACGCCGTTCACGCCGCGTACCTCCCGCAGGATGGACTCCAGTTCGTCGGGATGGCGAATTTCGAGCACAGCATTGATGACCGCGCGCTCAGGCCGGTGGCGGGTGGCGACCTCCACGCGAATCATATTGATCTTCGCACCGGAGATCACGCCGGTCACGTCGCGCAGCAGCCCGGTGCGATCGCTGCCCTCCACGATAATCGGCGCGCGGAAAGTCTCGCTGCCATCCAGGCGCGGCCAGCTGACCGTGATGCCACGTTCGGGCTGGCGCGCCAGCAACGCCCGCAGATTTGGACAGTCGGCGCGGTGAATGACCACACCCTTGCCGCGGGTGACGAAGCCATAGAGATCATCGCCAGGGAGCGGGCTGCAGCAGGTGGCGAGCCGTGTCAGCATGCCGCTCATGCCCTGTACGCTCACGCCAATCTCTGGCTCGCGGATCAGCGGCGTCTGCGGCAATGCGTCTGGTTTCGCCTCTTCAGGGGGCTTCAGCCGCTCGCGCAGCTTGCCCAACACCGTCGTCATGCGCAACTTGTCGGCGCCCAACCCCACCAGCACGGATTCGATATCCGGCAGCGATAACCCTTCCGCCAACCACTCAAGATCATCCTCGGTCAGGTCGTCGTAGCCTTTGCGCAGGCCCAGCGTCCGTAGCTCGCGATCCAGCCGCTCACGTCCCATCTGCAAATCGATGTCGCGCTCGTGGTCTTTGAGATAGCGCATGATGCGGTCGCGCGCGGTCTTTGTGCGCACAATCTTGAGCCAGTCGCGGGTTGGGTGCGCATCATTGCGTTTGAGCACTTCGATCACATCGCCATTGCGCAACACGTAGTCCAGCGGCACCAGCTTTCGGCTCAGCCGGCCGCTGCCGTCATCCGAGGTGATGCGCACCCCGGAGACATGCAGTCCCAGATCGGTATGCACACGGAAGGCGAAATCGAGCGGGGTCGAGCCAGCGGGCAACTCTTTCGCGTCGCCAGCCGGCGTGAAGACATAGATCTGCTCGCGCAAGACATCACCCTTCACGGCATCCAATGCGCGCTGGGTCGCGGTTGAGCCGGGCGAATGCAGCTCCTGCTGCCAGTCTTTTACCTGTTGCACCCAGGATTGCAGCGGACGAGACGACGCCCTGGCATCGTCGCCAGCGTCCTTATAATACCAATGCATCGCCACGCCATATTCTGCCATCTCGTGCATCTCGCGAGTACGAATCTGAATCTCGGCGAGCTGGTCATCCAGGCAGAAGACCGTCGTATGCAGCGACTGATAGCCGTTAGGCTTAGGGCTGGCAATGAAGTCTTTGATGCGCCCGTCTTTTGGCCGCCACAATTCATGCACGTGGCCCAGCACCAGGTAACACTCGCCGACGCTGCCAACGATGATGCGAAATGCCAGAATGTCATAGAGTGTCGAGAGGTCATGACTGCCGGTGCGCTGGACCTTTTTGTAGATGCTGTAGAGTTGCTTGACCCGCCCCGAGACTTCGGCGGGGATACCAATTTTCTGCATCTCCTCACGCAGCATCTGGGTAACACGTCGCACATACTTGCTGCGTTCCTGCGCCTCTTCGGCCACGGCATCGCGCAACCAGGCGTACTCGTCGGGCTCCAGAACCGCGAACGCCAGGTCTTCTAACTCGCTCTCGACACGCCCCATACCAAGCCGGCCAGCGAGTGGCGCGAAGATGTCGCGCGTTTCCTGCGCGATCAGGCGGCATTCCTCCAGGCTCATAGATGGCGTCTCAGCCAGGCTCATAGATGGCGTCTCAGCCTGTTCAGGCGCTGTTGGCTCGCCGTCCTCGCTGTCGAGGTGGACCTGTTTCGCCGCGCGGGCGCGCCACTCGTCGGCGACACCTCGCACCTCGCGCATCAACCGCAGCCGGTCGGCAATTTTGATGACGACGACTCGCGGGTCCTCCGCCATCGCTACAAACATCTTGCGCAGCGCGTCGGCATCCTGGGCGCGTTGCCGCTCGCGCCCCCGGCGCCGTTCGCGAGCGGCGTCATCCGGATCGGCATTGCTTTGGGCGTTCCGGCGCAGCGCAACCGCTGGCCGCTGCAGGGCATCGAAGCGCTCCAGACTGGCGATGGTCTGCGTCACCTGCTCGCCAAACGCGCCCCAAAGTTGCTCGCGCACCTCGCCCAGATCGGTCAGCCGCGCCTCGACCACCTGTGCCAGCAGCACCGCCGCTAGCGTAATCGCGTCGATATGGAGCGCCTCCGCCAGAGTCTGGGCGACAGCCAGCACATAGTCGAAGTCGCTCCGCAGCACGCCAGTCGCCCGCTCGTCGGTCACTCTCGTCGCTGCCGCCCGCGCCTGCCGCGCCAACTCGATGGCCTTCTCAACGTGCGCGACATCTTCCGGCGGCAGGTAGCCGACGATCGCCTGACGCAGACGCACCGCCCCGGCAGCGAGCGAGAGGCTCGGCGGGTTCATCTGCGGTTCGGGTTGTGCTGATTGCAGCGCATCGGTATCCATAAGCATCCACCAGACGTGTATAGGGTTTCCGTGAGTTCAAGGACGTTGACGACTCGAATGACTTCATTGACATTCGGTGATATTCGGCGGCGGGGGCTAGCGCAGGGTGTTTTCGCAGCCGTTACGCTGGTCGCGCTCTACCTGGGTGACGCCCTGCACCGAACGCAGGCGGCGTGTCACCTGCTCGCGACGGGTAATCGGCAGCATATCCAGGGTTAGCAGAATTGCCGCCTTATAGCGATCTTGATGGGCAATGGCAACGCTGCGATAGACATTTAACCCTAATTGTGCCACACAGGCCGAGACCTCGTGCATCAGTCCCTGGTGATCCTGGCCGTAGATGGCAAATGCCATGCGGTAGGGCATCGCCGGGATTTGCTCCCAGCGCACCTGCACTCCGATCGCATGAGCTGCGCCGCGAGCGATCCGGCGATCGAGCGCCATGCGCAGCGTGCGACAGCAGGTGCGGTGGATGGTGATGCCGCTGCCACGGTCGGCAACCCCGAGAATCGCATCGCCTGGACACGGGAAGCAGCAGCGGGCAAGCTGCACCTGCGCCAGCCGGCCAGATGGATGCCGGAGCGGCAATGGGCGTGTCGGCTCGCCGAGTGGTGTCGCGCTAGTGGCGCGCTGTTGGTTGCGCAGAGAGCGATTGATGCGTTCGCGGGCAGTACGGGTGCCCACGATCGTGAGCCAGGAAGGCTGCGGCGTGGCATCCAGGTTGGTCAGCACGCGGGCGATGTCGCCGGTCTTCAGGGTGTAGTCAAGCCCGACCTCACGCGAGATCAAGACGCCCTGTGGTCCATTGCGCTGGATGACGGCTCCAGTCGCGTGGCCGCCGATGTCGCTGTGAATCTGGTAGGCCAGATCGAGCACGGTTGCCCCCATCGGAAGCTCGCGCACGTCACCTTTGGGCGTAAAGACGAAGATCTGGTCCTCGAACACCTCGCCCCGCAGGGCATCCACGAATTCCGAGGCGCTCAGCCGCAGTTCATCCTGCCAGCGTCCCAATTGGCCAACCCATTCGGGCAGATGCGCCATCCATAGCGCCGAGGTGACCGGCCCGCGCTCGCCAGATTCGGCGCGCTCCAGCCAGCGGGTGGCGATGCCATGCTGCGTGGCAATGTGCATCGCGTGGGTACGGATGTGCATCTGGGCGAGGCGGCCATCGAGGGCGAAGACGGCAGTGTGGAGAGAGCGGTATCCATTGATCTTGGGGCCAGCAATGTAATCGCGAATGCGTTCCAGATAGGGGTGCCAGAGCCGATGAATAATGCCGAGCGCCGCGTAACACTGCTCCTGAGAGCTGACCAGGATGCGGAACGCGATCACATCGTGAATCTGCGCCACATCCATGCCGGTTTCCTGGGTCTCCAGATAGGCGCGATACGGACGCTTGATCCGCCAGTTGACCGCCGCCGCGATGCCGCTCGCCAGCAGTTCATGCGCCATCCGCTCGCGCATACGCTCGGCCCATCGGGCGCGTTTCGCCGCCTCGGCAGCCAGCCGCTTGACGGTATTTTCATACTCATCGGGCATCAGAAACGAAAACGCCAACTCTTCCAACTCAGACTGAAAGACATGCACACCAATGCGCCCCGCCAGTGGCGCATACAAATCGAGCGTCTCTCGCGATTTTTGCTCGCGCTTGGCCGGGGTCTGCGCCGACATCGTGCGCATATTGTGCAGCCGATCGGCCAGCTTCAGCAGAACGATGCGCGGATCGGCGACCATCGCCAGAAAGAGTTTGCGCACGGTCTCGGCCTGTTCGCGCAGCTTGCGGGCGCGCACCGCCTGAGCGTCTATCGTGCCGTCTGGCGCCTGCTCAACCGGGGCAATCTCACCATCGCCCTTAGGCGCTTCAACCGCGTCGAACTTGGTGACGCCATCCACGATTGCGGCAATTGTCGGGCCGAACCGCGCGCGTAGCGTATCGAGCGTGACGGCGGTATCTTCTACCGTGTCATGCAGCAGCGCCGCGGCGATTCCCTGCGCGTCGAGCGCCAATTCCGCGAGAATCGCCGCCACCGCGATGGGATGTTCAATGAAGGGTTCGCCCGACCGGCGTTTGACACCGGCATGCGCCGCCGACGCAACCTCATACGCCTCGCGAATGAGCGCGAGGTCGTCGTCGTTCATGTAGTGTGCGCAGAGGGCAAGCAGAGCAGACAGACTCGACGATTCGCCCATTACGGGCTGGTCGTGGGTCTGTAGATCACTCATTCCCAGACTGCTTTCGACCTGTGCATTGGTCAGTGCGTCGGCGCGCATCCAGATTCCTCCGCCGCTGCCACCCTGGTATCCTGTTGATGGAGGCGCGAACCTCATACATGAGGCCAGTACTGGGGCATTTGGAATGGACCGGTAGTACCCTGAAACCAAAGCGCGCAGACAGCCATCGCTGCCCGCGCGCCCTCCGTCACCTTTGACGTTGCGTGTTCACCATAGTATACCACGCCCGTCAAGCAACGCCCGCCAGCTTTTTGGCCTGTCCCGCGCCCAGACATTCTCCGTCTGCAAACGCATCATCCCTCCCCAGAATCTGGAGAGGGATGGGTGAAATGGGCGAGCTTGATAGCCTGTCTGGTGATGTCAGCTACTGCACCGGCGCGCCGCATACCGGACAGAACTGCGCGGCCGGGTCATTGACTGGGTGACCGTTGGCACAGACACGGGACGCGGGTGCCGCCCCTGGCTGTGACGGATAAGCGGGCTGTTGCGGAGCGGGAGTGCCGAACGCCTGTGGCTGCGGTGGCGTGTATGCCTGTGGCTGTGGCGTCGGCGGTTGTGGCGCGGCGTACGGAGCGGCGGCTCCGGGCAGCGTCGGCGAATACGGAGTTCCTGTCTGTGGTGTCGGCGTGTATGGCTGCGCGCCTGGGGCAGACATTGGCGGGGTATACATGCCCGGAGGTATCTGAGGCACCTGCTGCTGGCCGTACGTGTTCGGCGCGGCGGCATAACCACCGGCAACCGCTGGCTGCGGCTTCCTGCCACGCCGCACGACTGCGAAGATCAACACCGCGACGAGCGCGATCAGTATCAGCACACCAACGCAGATACCCGCGATCAGGCCGACATTCGGGCCAGGAGCCGGACATTCGGCGGCGGTCGCCTTGGTCTGCGCATCGGAAAGGTAGGTGGTAACGCCCCCAAACGCGGGATAGCTATTCTTCAGGGTGGTCAGATCGCGCTTGGCGTTGGTAAAGTGGCACGGGCCGGTCGCATCATATTCAGTGATAGCCTTGGTCCATGCGGTCATGAACGCGCCACCTGAGGTCGCGCCCGACTGGCGCACATATTGGCTGGCGACATCACTGGGGATGAGGTAGACGACACGTGTATCTTCCTGGCCGTTCGATACGGCGATGGCATCCACCACGCCGATGATCCGACCCTGCGTGTCGATGACTGGTCCGCCGCTCGAACCATGATTGGCGAGGCCGCTCGTCTCATAGACTGGTGTGCCATCGGAGAACGTCTTCTGGCCAGTCACCTGCGCCGTGTTGACGGAAGCGGTGAGGAGCGAATTGGCGGTGTTGACATTGCCGCCACTCGCGGGCGAGAGCAGCGCCGTGAAGTCGCCAGTATCGGCATCGGCGGGATAGGCGACGGCAGTGATCGTATCTTGCACGTGAACGCTGTTAGCCGGAGCCATTTGCAGGTACGGCATATCGTGGGCCTCAACCTTGACGATGGCCACATCCTGCTTGTCTACCGGAGAATTCGCGACGATGCGCGTAATGTCGTAGCTCGTCACCTGCGCGGGATTATTGAGCGCGCCGGTGTACGCGGTAGAGAGGAAGACCTTCTGCGAGATCACCTGCGTCGGAATCTTGATCAGGTTTTGGTTCACGAGCTGCAAGAAGATCGTCTGAGCATCGCTCTGGCTGGTGCCGGTGGCCTGCGCGAACTCGTTCACCGCCTGATTGAAGAAGTCGAGGATGATCTGGTCGTTGTTGGCATAGTCGACCATGTGGTCCGCGGTCAGCACGTAGCCGTCACTGCTGATGAAAGCGCCTGAACCGCTGAAGGCAAGCGCGTAGTTGCCACCGTTCAGCGGGAAGGTAATGTCTGAGCCCTGGTTGCATCCTTTACAGACAACCTGGCCATCAACCTCAGACACGATTCGCACCACAGCAGGACTTGCCAGATTCACCCCATGCTTGTTGGCGCTATCCGTGGGCGCATTCTGTACGACCGCATGGGCTCCAGCAACGGGGGCAATCGCCACGAATGGCACAAGCGCCATTGTCATCAACGCGGCCAACAAGGAGGCAGAGGCTCCTCGCACCGCACGTCGCCTGGTGAACATGATTCAATGCTCCTTAACCATGAAATGGGCGAGCAAGCACCACCGCTTGCCCCCGAGGCTGCATTGACATACCTTCTCCCGCGTGGTGACAGATGTTGTGACGCATGGCGATGGCAGGCAAATCCTGCCGACCAATCGTAACGCGACGACGCGTTCTGTCCACGTTCACACTGGGAGTATTTTGGGCATTGTCCAGTCACGGTGTAGTCACTGCTATCACGCGACGTCGCGCAATGCCCGGTTCCGTCAAGCGCCTGCATACAATGATTCTCAGCGAAAAGCCACACGCATAACGGTGTTTCCCCTGATCGATGCCCACACCGGCGAGACACCAATGAGTTAACAGGTGAGGCATCTGAGGCAAGTCTACGGCAATCGCGTGACGCGATCGTTACGAGTGCTGTTACGGGAGGCAAAGACGGCTGTGAGCGGATTCACAGTTCGATAGGTCGAGCCTACGGGCACTCGATGCGCTCGTGAGATGAGCAAAACTGACCTACCGACGCCTACAAGTCGCGCAGCTCTGGCTGGAAGAGACCATAGAGAATCGCCAGGAAGAGCATTCCCCCAGTAATAGGGAAGATGATCGCAGGTCCCAGGCGATCGACCACCACGCCACCCACCGCGACCGAGATCGGATACAGCCCGAAGTTCGCGAACATGAACGCGCCCATGATGCGCCCAAGGAGCGCACGTGGCAACCGCTGTTGAATGAGTGTGATGAGCAACACGTTGCTCACGGCGTTGGCGACTCCCCACGCTGCTATGGAAATGGCCGCGCCGGGCAGCCCGCCGGTAAACGGTATTACGGCCAGGAATAGTGCCTGTACCAGACCCAAGAGGAGCGCAATCAGTCCGCGGCGCGGCAGTTTGCCCATCGTCGCGCCGAGCAGACTGCCGACGAGCGATCCCGCGCCAAAGGCGGAGACCATGATCCCAAAGCCCGTTGCCCCAGCGTGCAGCGGACCATGGGCGAGATCAGGCAGCGCCACCTCAGTCAACGCACCGAACGCCAGGTTCCCAACAATGGAGACGGCGAGCCCTGTCTGGAGCAGGCGCGACTGGCGCAGCAGCGCCCAGAATGTCTTCGGCTCTGCTGTTTCGGCGGCAATCCCCGGTTCATCAGGCGCGAGCGAGTCCACCATTGGATTTTCCACGACGGCGTGGTGCGCCGCTCGCGTGCCGCGCATCGCCGCCAATGACGCTGCCGACACGAGGAAGGTGATCGCGTCCACCATAAACGCCACACCCGACCGCACCGACGCAACGATGACGCCGCCAACACCCGGCCCCACTAGCACGGAAAACTGGGCGGTCGCCATGTTGATGGCATTGCCCGCCTGAAGGTCATCATCTGAGAGGATGCTAGGAAGCATTGCCATGGAGGCGGGAAGAAAGATCCCCTCGAATGCGCCGAGTGGCGCGGCGATCACACAAAGTACCCACAGGGTATGGATATCGAAGAGCGTGATGACCGCCAGCCCACCCACCAGGAGCGCGCGAGCGATGTCAGCCAGCAGCATCATGCGACGCGGCTGCACGCGGTCGCTCAGCGAGCCGCCGAGCAGCACCGATGCGGCACGCGGGATGCCATACGCGGCCAGTACAATGCCCAGATCGCGAGGAGTGCCACCGTTCGCGAGGACGAACCAGGGGAGCGCCACTGCATAGAACATGTCGCCGACGGTGGAGACCATCTGCCCGAAGATCAGCAGCCGGAAATCGCGCAGGCGCAGTGGACCAGCGCGCAAGCCGCGACGAGGCCGGTTGGAGGCTGACGGCGACTCCGTCAGCGATTGGCTATCTGGAGTATCTGTCGAAAGCGACATGATGACCAACCCTCTCTGCCACACGTTCTCTGGTGCGTGTGGCACTCAATGGCTTCCCTGGGGGACACTATTCCCGCAATCTTATAACATGGTCTCGCAATAAAATCAATATCATACTAAATTTTTTCTAATTTCCACGCTATTGATCGCCCTCACCTGTCATTCTTCGCGCCTGATGCTATCGTTGTGATATACTGATTTGTTGTACATGTGTTCTTCATTTCGCCTGGCATGGCGCGCCCATGCCGCGATATCCTGTGTTCCAGTTTTCGAGACATTGTGACGGTACTCTTGACTTCTGACCCTTCTACCCCGTATTCCCTACATCTGTACGTCTCTTCGACATTCCACGGTCTTCGGTCCGTCTCGCGTGCAGGGTCTTGCGGATAGTCGCGTTCGTGTGCGTCAATTGGATGCCATACGAGCGTCTTGCCTCTCCGTGTAGCCACTCGTCGTAGAGAATGGCAGATGAGAACATTCGGGATGATGCGGCAGTGGGTGTCGCGCCGGTGGGCGCGCTGCTTCCGGAATGGGTTTCGTTCGTAACGCAGGAATTTCGTAACGCTGGAATATTGATCGTTTTACGCACAGACAGAACGATAGATGGGTCAGGGCACATCGTTTCGACGATGAGATAGCATGGCAAAGGTGGAACTCAGCATGGCGAAGAATCTGGTGATCGTAGAGTCACCCGCCAAGGCAAAGACGATAGAGAAATTCCTCGGCGACGATTTCGAGGTACGCGCCTCGATGGGGCATATCATCGATCTGCCGCGTAAGGGGCTGGGCGTGGATACCCGGCGCGACTTCAAGCCGAACTACGTCGTCATCGAGAAGAAAGAAAAGCTCCTGGCGGAACTCAAGCGCGCCAGCCGCTCGGCGGACGCAGTCTATCTCGCGCCCGACCCCGACCGCGAGGGCGAATTCATCGCGTGGTCGCTCAAAGAGATGCTCGGTCTGCGCAAGCCGCGCCGCGCCGTCTTCAATGAGATCACGCGCCGCGCCGTGCAGGATGCGATCGCGCACACCCGCGAGATCGACGACGACCTATTCAACGCCCAACAGGCGCGCCGCGTGCTCGACCGTCTGGTGGGATACAAGATCAGCCCGCTGCTCTGGCGGCGGGTGCAATCGGGCACCAGCGCTGGGCGCGTGCAGTCGGCGGCCCTGCGCATCATTTGCGACCGCGAGGCGGAGATTCGCGCGTTCGTCCCCGAAGAATACTGGACGATTGCCGCGACGCTCAGCAAGGTCAAAGAAACAGATACCTTCACCGCCATGCTGATCGGCCGCCAGGGGTCCAAAGAGGTGACCGAGAGCGACGCCGAGACCGATGAGAACGGACAGGGCAACCAGAACGGCCAGAACGGCCAAAGTAGGCCAGCCGGCCGCATTCGCATCGAGTCGGGCGAGCAAGCCGAGGCGATTCTGCGCGAACTGGAGGGCGCGTCGTACTCGGTGGTAGGCGTTCGCCAACGCGACATGCGCCGCCAACCTTTCCTGCCATACACCACCAGCACACTCCAACAGGATGCCTCGGTACGGCTGCGGATCAAGCCGAAGAGGACGATGAGCATCGCCCAGGGTCTCTACGAGGGCATCGAGCTTGGCGACTCCGGACACCAGGGTCTCATCACCTACATGCGTACCGACTCAACGCGCATCTCAGAGGAGGCGCAGGCAGCGGTTCGGCAGTACATCGGTGGGACGTTTGGCCAGCCATTCATTGGCGCGGGGCGCACGAGCAAGGCAAAAGCCAACGCCAACGTCCAAGACGCCCACGAAGCGATTCGCCCAACCGACGTCACGCTCACCCCGGAGCGCGTCAAGCCATTTCTGACACCCGAGCAATTCAAGCTCTACGACCTGATCTGGCGGCGGTTCGTCGCGGCATTCATGGCGCCCGCGGTCTTCGATACGCTGCGAGTGGATATCGCGGCGGCAAGCTTCCGCTTCCGCACCAATGGCTCCACGCTCAAGTTCGCGGGCTTTTATGCCGTCTGGCCACGCGAGCAAGATGGCACGACGCTGCCCGCGCTGCGCGAGGGCGACGCGCTTGACCTGCACAAGATTGCGCCAGAGCAACATTTTACGCAACCGCCCGCTCGTTTCACCGAGGCCAGCCTGATCAAAGACCTCGAAGAGCGCGGCATCGGCCGCCCGAGCACGTTCGTCAGCATCGTCAGCACTATTCAAGATCGCGGATACGTGGAGCAGCAGGAGCGCCGCTTTGTGCCAACCTGGCTCGGCGAGACGGTGAACGAGCTGCTACTCAAGCACTTCCCGGAGATCGTAGACACTAACTTCACCGCCGAAATGGAGCGCCGCCTGGATGGCGTCGAGGAGGGCAAACAGGGCTGGACAGAGTTCCTCAAGGACTTCTATGCCGCGCTGCGTGGCCAGCTCGAACGGGCGGAGTCTGAAATGGATCGCGTGCAGAAGCCTGTCGAAGAGGCAAACGAGGCGTGCCCACAGTGTGGCAAGCCCTTGCTCATTCGCAACGGGCGATTTGGCCGCTTCATCTCGTGCTCCGGCTATCCAGAGTGCGACTTCAAGAAGCCGTTGGTGGCGAAAACAGGCGCGATCTGCCCGAAGGATGGCGGCGAAATCGTCGAGCGGCGCGGCAAACGCACCGGCAAGGTGTTTTACGGCTGCGCCAACTTCCCCGCATGCGATTTCGTCGTGTGGGATCGCCCGCTGACGACGCCGTGTCCCGAATGTGGCGGACTGCTGACGCTGGCCAACGGCAAGACCGAGGCGCACTGCGGAACATGTGGCGCACTGGTCGCTGGCGCCCAGGAGGGCACACCGGAGGTTGTTGGCCATCGCGCGCCCGCACCTGAGCGTCCGCGACGAGCGGCCCTTACGACAACCACAGGCCGCAAGTCTACGGCAACCGCTCGTACATCGACATCGGCCCGCAAGTCTACGACTGCGAGCAAGACGACGAGAAAGACGACGATCACGCGCAAAGCTGCAACCACCAGCCGTGCCAGTCGTGCCACCCGGCAGCCCGCCGCCTCATAAGGGTGCATTTGCATTCTCGCGGATATTGGCATACGATAGAGGGCCTGGATTTTCCACGGCGCGCACCGACATGTGACACGCGGCACACATTGCCGCCGCGATGTCGTGCGTACAAAATGATGATTTCGACGTACTATTATGAGAGAGTGTATTGCGTAGGCGTACGGGACGAAAAATACACCAAGGCGAGCCACATAAGAAACGATGAATACGATGACACAGCGCGTAACAGGTGAGATGCACGCCACCACTATTCTGGCGGTGCGGCGCGGCACAGATGTCGCGATGGCTGGCGACGGACAGGTCACGGTCGGCGATGTCGTGATGAAGCATACCGCGCGCAAGATCCGCAAACTGGCCAGTGGCCATGTGCTGGCGGGATTCGCGGGTTCCACCGCCGATGCGCTCAGCCTCTTCGACAAGTTCGAGGCGATGCTCGATCGCTATCAGGGTAACCTGCGCCGGGCAGCGGTCGAGCTCACCAAAGAGTGGCGCAAAGACAAGTTTCTGCGGCGGCTGGAGGCAATGCTGCTGGTGGCTAGCCGCGACGAACTGCTGGTATTGACGGGTGACGGCGACGTGATCGAACCCGATGAGGGCGTCGCGGCGATCGGTTCCGGCGGCGTCTATGCGCAGGCGGCCGCGCGCGCATTGCTCCAGCACACCGAGATGAGCGCCGAAGACATTGCCCGCTCGGCAATGGCGATTGCCGCCTCAATGTGTATTTATACCAATGATCACATTCTTTTCTTTACCCTCGATGAGGAGGAAATGGCGACAGCTGAGAATGGCGCGAAGAAAGTAAAGAAGAGTGCGATGGCCCCGGCAGTCTAAACACCGGGATTTTGCTCGCGCGGCGGTGGTGCCTTCAGCAAACAGGACGCCGTTCTCGCCCGCGTGAGGTCACTCGTAGGCAGGAGAGTAGACATGAAAGACCTGACTCCCCAGCAGATCGTTCGGGAGTTGGACCGCTACATAGTGGGACAAAATGCGGCGAAGCGTTCGGTAGCCATCGCGCTGCGCAATCGCTATCGCCGACTCGCGTTGCCTGCGGATCTGCAATCAGAAATCACTCCTAAGAATATATTGATGATTGGGCCGACTGGCGTTGGCAAGACGGAGATTGCGCGGCGGTTGGCAAAAATGGCCGATGCGCCCTTCATCAAGGTGGAGGCGACGAAGTTTACCCAGGTGGGATACGTCGGCCGCGATGTCGAGTCGATTATCCGGGACCTGATGGAAACCGCCATCGGCATGGTGCATGAGGAGCGGGTCTCGCAGGTGCGCGAGCGTGCCGCCCAAGTGGCCGAGAAACGCATTCTCGATATTCTGACGGCCAAGGCAGCGGACGACGTGACTGACGAAGTGGCGGTAGCGTCTGCCTCCTCACGCGGGGCCGCAAAAGGCGCTGCCACCATGACCACCGCGCCCGCTTCCTCCGGCAGCGGCAGTGGTAGCGGAAGCAGCAACAGCGCATCGCCGAGTGCCGCGCCCGCCCGCCGCCGCCGCCCGACACGTAAATCCGTTGCCGAGCGACTGGCACGCAACGAGCTCGACGAGCAAATGATCGAGATCGAGTTGGAGCCGGACGAAGCCATCCCGTCGGTGTTCGAGTTCATGGCTGGGTTCGCGGGCGATGAAGTTGGCGGCGACTTCCAGGAGCTGCTCAATGCGATGCCAAGCAGCCGCCGCCGCTCGCGCCAGGTGTCGGTCAAAGATGCGCGACGGCTGTTGACACAGGAGGAAGCCAATAAGCTGATCGACCTGGATGAGGTGATCGAGCAGGGAACGCAACGCGTCGAGCAATCGGGCGTGGTCTTCCTCGACGAGATCGACAAGATCGCCGGAGGGCGGTCAGAGTCAGGGCCAGACGTCTCGGGCGAAGGCGTACAGCGCGACTTGCTACCTATCATCGAAGGCTCGACGGTCATGACACGCTTTGGTCCCGTCAAGACGGATCACGTCCTTTGGATTACAGCGGGCGCATTCCACAACTCGAAGCCATCTGACCTGATTCCTGAGCTGCAGGGGCGCCTGCCGTTGCGTGTGGAGCTTGCCGCGCTCACCCAGGACGACTATGTGCGCATCCTCACCCAGCCAGAAAACTCGCTGGTGCGCCAGTATACGGCGCTGCTAGGTGTGGAGGGCGTGAACGTGGAGTTTACGCCGGACGGCCTGGAGGAGATCGCGCGCTGCGCCTATTCCATGAATGAGCGCATCGAAAATATTGGCGCGCGACGTCTGCATACCATCAGCGAGCGTGTGCTGGAGGATGTCTCGTTCGATGCGCCGTCACTTTCTGGCCAGACCATCACCGTGGATGCGGCCTTCGTGGATGAGCGCCTGGGCGAACTGCTCAAAGACGAGGACCTGAGCCGCTATATTCTCTAGGCATCGCTCCCAACCAATCGCTTCACACAAGACTCTCAACGATTCGTTGGGAGTCTTGCTGTACACTTGGTATGAGCACATGGGGAGACAGGTGTCCTGTCACGTACCTATGGGCCGCCAGCCAGAGGCGTTTGCCATGTGCGTACACTGTGTGCGCCATCGGCGACCGCGCGACGCCTACCCTGCCACGATTGTCCTTCCTGTCCAATCCAACCCGCGGAACATGAAGAGACGTTTCATGCTTACCGAGCTGGTTGCGATACCTACCGACACAGTGCCGCTCGACGGCGCCTACTACACACCCAAGGACCAGCCTCCATTGGGCGCCGTACTGTTGATGCATGGCAACACGATGAATTTCTACACGGGAGCGCCGCGCTTCCTGCCGCCGTATCTCACTGCACTGGGATACTCTTGTCTCGCCTACAACCGGCGTGGACATGATATCCTGAGCATCCGCAATAGCCGCGAACCAGAGGGCGGCGCGTTCCAGACGGGAGCCGAGGGCCTGGCGGACAACGACTATGCCGCTCAATTTCTCGCCGAGCGTGGATTCGCAGAGCCAATTGTCATTGGCCACAGCGGCGGCGGCACGCTGGCGGCCGAGTTCGCCGCTACCCATCCTGAGACACGTGCGCTGGCCCTGCTCTCGGCGCATGGTGGTGGACGCGACTCCTTGCCGCTGGGACTGTGGGGACTACTTGTGCAGAATCAACTGGACGAGATAGTCGCCAAAGCGGAAAAGTTGGTGGCATCTGGCCATGGGAGGACTCTGCTGCAGTTTTCCGGCTGGTGGTATGTGCTGAGCGCAGAGAGTTTCCTCGACCGACTGCGCAACACGCCCGATACGCTCGCCGCCGCGCCGCGGATTACCTGCCCCGCACTGTATATTTGTGGCCGCCAGGAGGATCCCACCATCTACCCTGCAGAGGAGTTCGCTCGGCGCGCCGCTGGCCCGTGCGACATCGTGATGCTTGATCAGTGCGATCACTTCTACAACGGATGCGAAGAAACGGTAGCGCGTACGGTGGTCGAGTGGCTGGGCAGGACGCTCGGCGATACGACAGGGCAAGTGGCGATCACCGGAGGCCCACCAAACCCGGACGCGTGAGCAGCATTGACCGCACCGATATCCCAGCACGCAGCCGCCCATCGCCAGCTAGAGGCGTTTCCCTTGTGCGTATAGTGTGATATGCGCCATCGGCGACCGCGCACACGAGATATGTTCGGATGCACGGACGCCGGTATTGAAGGAGCCGTTCGATGAACATGCCACCTCAGCAGCCACCGTACGGGCCGCCACAACAGCCGCCGTATGGGCAACCGATGTATCCTCCGCCACCCGGGCCGGGCTACGGACAGCCAATGTATCCGCCCCCGCCGGGCACTCGCAGCCAATGGGGACCATCGAGCATCGGCATGGAACCGAACGTCACCGCTGGGCTAGGCTACATCTTTGGTGTGCTGGCGCTCATCTTCTTCTTCGTCGAGAAGCAGAACCGCTTCGTGAAGTTCCATGCCGCCCAGGCGATATTGCTTTCGCTGATCTATCTGGTCTTCTTTGTGCTGTGGTACGTAGCGTTCTTTATCGTCGTGCTTGGGGCTGGGGCTACCGCCTCAAGCAATGCCACATCATCCGCGAGCACGGTGGTTGGATTGGGTCTGGTGCTGCTGTCGCTTTGTTTTGGTGTCGCAGTGTTGGGCTACCTCGGTTTCTGGATTTGGGGGATGGTAGCCGCATTTAGCGGGCGCGCGACCAAGCTGCCATTGATCGGTGCGATTGCCCAGCGCTGGGCTGGCGGGCCAGTGGTTCCACCATATGGCTTCGTGCTGCCCGTCTACTGAGCGACGACACGCTCGCCGCACGACGCGCGTTGACGAGATACTCACTGTTCTTCCGCGCCACCTTCGGCACGGGCCGGAACCGGGCTCAGACCCAGCTTGTGAAACTCGATCTTGAGGCAGTGGTTTTGCACCACCGCCAGACCCGCGTCGCTCGCCCGCTGGGCTGCCGCATTGTCGACGATGAACAACTGCGTCCACAGCACATCGGCACCCACCGCTATCGCCTGATCCGCGATCGCGGAGACGAACACCGGCCGGCGAAAGACGTTCACGATTTCGGGGCGCACAGGCAGGTCGGCAAGCGAGGCGTAGACGGTGCGCCCGAGCACCTTCTTGCCAGCCAGTAGCGGGTTGACCGGATAGATTTCGTATCCCATCTCCTGCATAAAGGCCGAGACATCATTGCTAGGACGGTCAGGATTATCTGAGAGGCCAACGACGGCGATACGCCGGTAGCGCGTCAGGATGTCGCGGATGCCCTCGCGATCGGTCACTATCGACATGGCGCAAGCTCCTTCCTGGGTAGGCAGACAACACCATCACTTCACATTGTATAGCTTCAGGTGCGGTCCCGCGCAACGTCCTCTCAACAGGCGATCATGGCATCGGTGTATCAGCGTATCGGTATATCAGCGCGTCAACGTGAGCAGCGGCGCGATCTCGAAGCGCAGTTTGCTGTGCGCCAGCCGGAGCGCCTCTTCGGCGGCGGCGGGAGTCTCGGCGCGCGCGAAGATGAAGCCGAGATAGCTGCTGCCCTCCGGCAATGGTGTGACCAGCGTGTGGGGGCGAGTGGTGATCTCCACGCCAGTAATGTTAGGCACCGCTTCGGCCTCCTCGACGCCATGGACCGAGCGCAGCACGCCACGCTTGGGGATGGGAATCATCATCGCGCCCGCGCCACCGCCCGTGAGGTCCAGCGATGGCAATTCCAGGCGCAGCGCGTGACGGAGCAGCAATTCCTCCAGGCACATGCCCGCGCCGAACTCCAGAATAGTCGAGCAGAGACCGCCAATCGAGCGTCCAGCTATCTCCACCATCCATGGGCCACGCTCGTTGACACGCAGTTCCGCGTGGATTGGCCCGTCGCGCAGACCAATCGCCGCGGCTGCCTGTCCGGCGCACGCTGCGATGGCCGCCTGTGTCTCTGTCGGAAGTCGCGACGGCGTGGTATAGATCGTCTCCTCAAAGTACGGGCCGTCGAGCGGATCGGGCTTATCGAAGAGCGCCAGCACATGTAGGCCATCCTCGCGCAACAGGCCATCCAGCGCGACCTCGACGCCGGGGATAAAGTCTTCCACCAGGATATCGGTCGTCTCGCGGAGATTGCCATCGTCGAGCAAAATGCGCTCCAGCCGGGCGACAGCGGCGACCAACTCGTCGGGGGTATCGGCGCGCATGACGCCACGGCTCCCAGAGAGGCGTAGTGGCTTGACGACGCATGGATACGTCACCTGCCTCGCGATCTCACGCGGGTCGGTGGTCAAGGGAAAGCGGCGAAACACCGGCGAGGGGACGCCAGCCTCGGCCATGAGCCGCCGCATGACCCCTTTGTCACGCGCTGCCTCAGCCGCCTCAGGCGGATTCCATGGCAGGCCGAGCGCCGCGTTGGCTCTGGCGGCAAGGATGGTGGCGCTGTCATCCACCGGCACGATGGCGTCGAACGGCTGGCGCGCGTGCGCCTCTTTCACTGTCGCGACGGACGTTTCGACATCGGCGAATTCTAGCCCAAGTTGCACGCCCCACTCGTCGGCGATCGCCTTTGGCAGATCCAGCCCGCGGATCATCTCGACGTCGAGGTGCTTGGCCGCGTCGAGGTACGCGCCCGCCCGGTAGGTGGCTGGCGTCATCAGCAGCAGCAGCCGTTTGCGTGGGGTCGGCGGTTTTTCTTCGCGCACCGGCTCAACGATGTCTGCCATCAGACCCCTCCCCAACCCCTCCCCCACAGGGAGAGGGGCTTCATGAGCGAATTGCTATTCATCCCGCCTTGACACAGGTAGACCGACCAGCCGTGCCATCGAGCGTGACCGAAAGCCACCATGACTGCAAATCAACCGGAGCGAATGCCGTGCCGCTAGCGGTCGCTGCGCCCGGCGCAATTGCGCCACTGGCGAGCGTGCTGCCCTGGCATCCGCCGCTGTGGATGCTCCACTGCGCCGCCTGAGTCGTCGTCGGTGCCGCCAGCTCAATATGCACCTTCGTGATAACGATACCCTCGAAGAGCGCGATACCCAGGCCCACACTCTGATCCACCTTATCCGGCGGATACAGATCGAAGTATTGACGCCGATCGGAGAGCGGATGTCCACAAGCGATGACGGGCGCGATCTTCTCCGGCGATTGCAACACGACGACGTACCAGTTGCCGTCTACTGGCTGCGCGACGTCAGCGCCAAGCTTGGCGTCCGGCTGCACCAGAGCCGACGAGCCACCCGAGGGCGCATTCGCAGTCACTAGCGCAACGACCTTGCCATAGCATCCTCCCTGCCGAATCTGCGCGGGCGTCGGCGGGCTGTCGTACGGAAGCAGGCTGCCATGCATGTAGACGACCACATGCGCACCGTAGGCCGGGGTCAGCGTCGCCTGGCCGAGCGAGGCCGTACCATTATCAGCCCGGAGAGTGACCAACTCCGGCTTGCCCAGCGCGGGCGGCCTTCCTTGCGTGCCACAGCCCGCCAGAGTCATCGCGACCAACGCGACCAGGAATATCAGCATGAGCGGCACGAAGCGTTTTGGAAACATCATTCGACGCCCGCCGGAACCACAGCGGCCGCTGGGGCAGATTCCCCTGCCAACACGCGCATCGCCATGGCGATCTCATCGGCGGCGCGGGCAAAGGTGACGGGCGCGGGCAGTTGGGCGCGGAAATCTTCCACCGTCATATCGTCGAGAAAGCGCTTGCCCGCGTTATCGAGCATCACGCGCGGCACGAGCAGCAAGTCGCTGTCGGTGAAGTCGGAGCATTGCTCGCGCACCTGCTCGACCACATCCTGACCGCAGAGCAGTCCCGCGACGGTGACCACCGGTCCGAAGAAACGATTCTCGACCGGCACGACCCGCACCTCGATATCGCTGGTGCGGCGCAGGTCACGCGCCATCCGCTCGATCACTGGCCGCGCCATCATGCTGGTGACGATACCTACACGGCGCGGCTTGGGCAGGGCGGCTGGCAACGTCTTGCGGGCAGCGCGCCAGTCGTCCAGCAGCTTGCGGGTCATGCCGACGCCGTTCTCGATCTGGGCGTAGTTGCCATAGTGGCGCGCCGGGGGGAACGGGCGCTTTGTCACGTAGTACCACTCGTCGGAGAGGTACACGAATGGCAGTCCGCGCGCGCCCGGTTCGGCGGCGAATTGGCGCTGCCAGCGTTCGACCCGCTCCATCACATCGTTCGCCTCGTCCACACGATAGGGGCGCATCGGCGGCAGGCCCTCGACCTTGAGCATGTTGTTGTATTTGGTCAGGCCAACGGGAACGGCGGAGATCGACTCGACGGTCGGACGTAACGCCGCCAGCTCCGCGATGCTGCGCTCCAGTTCGTCGCCATCGTTGATTCCGGGGCAGAGCACCAATTGCGTATGGCAGCCGATGCCCAGATCGCCTAGCCGCCGAATCTGCTCCAGAATCTCGCCGGAACGCGGGCCATCGACCATCTTGCGGCGCAGCTCCGGGTTGGTGGTATGCACCGAGACGTAGAGCGGGCTAAGCCGCTGCTCTTCCAGCCGCCGCCAGTCAGCCTCTTTCAGATTGGTCAGCGTGATGAAGTTGCCGAAGAGAAAACTGTATCGGTAGTCGTCGTCCTTGATGTAGAGTGTCTCGCGCATGCCAAGCGGCAAACCGCGCTGCGGCTGATGGCGCTCTGGCAATCCCTTGACGAAGCAGAAGACGCATTTGTTGGCGCAGATGCGAATGAACGGCGCTGGCTCCTCGCCGAAGCGGATGCCCATCTCGTCGTCGGGCGCTTTGGCAACCAGCACACTGCGGGCGCGCCCATTGCGCTCGATGCCGAGCAGCAACTCTTCGTCGGCGGCATAGAACTGATAGTCCACCAGGTCGCGCACTGGATTCTCATTGATAGTCTTGAGCAGATCACCCGGCTGAATGCCCGCGAGATCAGCAGAGCTTTCCGGCACGACCTCACGCACCCATCCATAGAGTTTTGGCATTGTGACTCATTATCCCATGTGTGTTGTATATGCTATCTGGTTCAAGCGTTACATGCGTGTCATGCGCAGAAATTCAGGCAGATTCAGGCATGCCGCCATCGCGTCGTCGTCGCTCGCCACGCGCGCCGGTACAGTCTTCCGAAAAGCGCGCTCAACCCTGAAGTATAGCCGCCTCGCTACGGGAACGTCAAACCTGGGCGGATCGTTGATGCCGCCGTCCGGAAGCATCTCCATTTTTTGCGCAAGGTGATGCCCCGCTCACGCGACTGCATCTGTGGAGGATACAATACCGTGACAGACGAGCAGCCACACCACACGACGGCGATGCCAGGAAATAGCGTCAAAATGCCTCTTGCCGGCCAGATTCAGGATCTCTTCAGCCGCGCCGAGCCACGGCTGCAGCGGCTGGCACGATCGCAGCAAATCGCTCCCGACGCCGTAGACGACATCGTCCAGGAGACGCTAATCGAAGCCTGGAAATCGCTGGACCACCTGCGCGACGAATCCCGTTTTGCCGCCTGGCTCGATGGCATCTGCCGCAATGTCTGCCTGCTCTACCATCGGCGACAGGGCATCTTGCGCGCCCGCGAGCAGAACATTCACAGCGGTGACGATCAACCGGGCTGCGAAAACGATCTCCTGGCCCAACTTGCCGACCCCGATACCTTCGACCCCGCTGAGGAGTTGACGCGCCGCGATATGCTCGTGCTGTTGGATCGCGCGCTCGGCCATTTGCCCCGCGAGAGTCGCGTCGCCGTAGAGCAGCACTATCTCGCGGAGATTCCCCAGCGAGAGCTTGCCGCCCGCATGGGCCTGACGCTCAGCGCGCTGGAGGCACGGCTGCACCGGGCGCGCAGCCAACTGCTGCATATCCTTAGCCACGATCTGCGCGGCGAGTCGCTGGCGATGGGGCTGGCGATACTCCCGGAGGATGCCGCCGGTTGGCGCGAGACACAGTTGGCCTGCATCTTCTGCGGCCAGCAGCGGATGTCGGGCGCGTTCGAGCCGATGTATGACGGGCGCATCAACATGCGGTTGCGCTGCCACGGCTGCGGTGTCGAAATTAGCTCGGCAGGCCTGGTCGATCTTTCGCAGGCGCGTTCGTTCCTCCCCGCCACCAAGAAGGTCATCGGCGAATATGGGCGATACATCGAGGCGGCGCTGGCGGCGGGCGGCAGCTGCCGTTGTTGGGTCTGCCAACGCACGACCCATCTGATGGTGGCCCGGCAGCACGACCCATTTCCGCAAACGTGGCTGCAGTCGGCGTGCGGCTGCCTGCGTATCTTCGTCTCGGCCGTCTCATTTGCCGGATCGCATGCCGCGGTGCGCGCGTTTTTGCTGGGGTCGGGGACAATATTGATCGAACCGGAGATCGAGATGACCTACACTGGAAACGACGCGCTGCGCTTCGGTCTGCTCAGGCCTTCCAGCGGGCGGCGGCTCGCCGTCATTGCCGATGCGAAGACGCTGCTACCCTTCGCGGTCATCCAGGAATAGGCGTTCAGCACTGAAAGCATCCACGCACCGGGAGGATACCGAACGATGTCTACCATTGAGACCGCTAAGCCCGCCGCCAGGCCCAACACTCCCGCGCGCAAGTCGGGGCCACTCATCAATCGCAACTTTGCCCTGCTCTGGGCGGGCCAATCGATCTCCTTCATTGGCGATTCGCTGCTCGATTTCACCCTGGCGCTGTGGATCGCGTTCGGCATCGGGCG
>DAHUXT010000059.1 GCA_027307065.1 Ktedonobacteria bacterium | reverse complement strand
GCGCATCCACATTCCACTGATCGCCGACATCCACTACGATCCCAAGCTGGCGATGCTGGCCATCGAGCAGGGCGTAGACGGCGTGCGCATCAATCCCGGCAATTTGCTGCATGGGCGCGAATCATTCGAGACTATCGTCAGGGCGGCGAAAGCGGCGGGCATCGCCATGCGCATTGGCGTCAACTCCGGCTCGATCGATGCGCTGGAGCGCGGGCCGCAGATGCGCAAGGTCAACGTCAAACGGCTCGACGACGGCACGTTCGTGCAGAGCGATCCGGCGGAGGAGCGGCGCAAAGAGCGCGAGGAACTGGTGGGCCGGATGGTCGGCAAGGCGCTGGAATACTGCGGCTGGGCCGATGACCTCGGCTACACCAATTACAAAGTTTCGCTGAAAAGCTCCAATGTACTGACCGCCGTCGCGGCGTATCGCACATTCGCCGATGCCTGCGACGTGCCACTGCACCTGGGCATCACCGAGGCGGGCACGCTCGTCACGGGCGCGGTCAAGTCATCTATTGGCTTCGCGCTGCTGCTGGCCGACGGCATTGGCGATACCATTCGCGTCTCGCTGACGGCCGAGCCAGAGGAAGAGATTCCCGTCGCCTATGAGATTCTGCGCTCGCTGGAGCTGCGGTCGCGTGGTGTCACGTTCGTCTCGTGCCCATCGTGTGGGCGGGTCGAGATCGACGTCTTGAAGATCGCTAACGAGGTGGAGAAGCGGCTGACGAAGGTACAGACGCCGATTCAGGTCGCCGTGATGGGCTGCCTTGTCAACGGCCCTGGCGAATCGCGCGACGCGGACGTTGGCCTTTCGGGCGGGCGCGGCAAAGGCGCCATCTATCGCAAGGGCAAGTTCGTGCGCACCGTTCCCGAAGATCAGTTCCTCGCCGAGGTGCTCAAGGAAGTGGCAAGCATCTTGCCGGAGCACGAGGCAAAACTGATCTACCCCGGCGATGAGGCGCTTGGCCCCGTCAGCGGTGGCCGCACCCGCAAGACCGGCATCCACGATCAGGTCGAGACAGCTTCCCATGGCAAGCCGCTGCCAATGCTTGCCGTCGGCGCGGAAAGTCGCCAGACATTTGGGACAACGACGTCCATCGACGCTACGGAAGCCACGGACGAGACAAAGTAGGAAAGCGATGGCAGAGCAATCTGCCGTGTTCGGCATCTCACGAGCAAACTGCAGGAATTACCGTGAAGGGCATGGGGCAACCCATATGTACCACTTGTCATAAATCTGTCACAATGTGGGCTATTGCAGTGATGCATCGCCCACGAAATGGCATAAGGCATGCTACACTGCTTGCAGTGAAGGTCACGGACGCGTAACAGATCGTTCTCAAATATTACCCAATATTCTGAGCGCCGTAGCGCGTCATCGTCATGAACCGTCATGTATACATGCAAGATAGATAAGCTGCGACTTCTCTGCCAGGCGCTCCAGATGTTCCGCGGCTCGCACTCTGTGCCAGAGCAGCCGCCAAGGGCGTCGCCTGGGTGTCTGCCGTGCTGGAGCGTGTAGCGTCACGCGCCCATCTGAAGCACGGGGCGTGGTATGAAGTCTGGCCTAATCAGGAAGGCAGTTGCGAATGGCCTGGCAGGGTATGTCACCCTTCCCGACACCTAGGATGGATGCCGAGGAGGAACGTGAGATGCGACTGGCGGCGCAGGCGCGGGCAGGCGCGGAATGGGCGCTCGCGGCGCTGATTGCGCGCTATCAACCTCCCGTGTTGCGCTACCTGGCGCGATTGACCGGGAGCCCCCAGCAGTCACATCGCCTTGCCGAGCGTATCTTTGTGCGCATGGAGCATCGGCTGCGTGGCCCGCATGGCGCGGAGCATCTGCGGCTCTGGCTCTTGCGCGCCGCCACCGAGTCTGGCCTCGACGAACTGCGTCACCCCAAACGCGGGCGCCAGCAGTCCCAACTCGGCGCGCCGATGAGCCCGCGCGCCCTGCTCATGGATGGACGCGCCGCGGTGGCGACCGACCGGCTGCGTGCCGGGATTGACAAGATCGTGGCCATCACCGGATCTACACGGCGGCAGGTGCGCCAGTTGATCTGGAGCGACGAGCCTGCTGCGCCAGTTGATTCAGGTCGCACCCAGACGCCACAATCGACACCCGCAATGGATATTCCCCCGGTGATGGATCCGGCAATTGATACGATGGATCCGCAGGAGGAATTGCGCCACCGTCTGGTGCGCGCCGTACTCTCTGAACTTCCGTATGGCGACGCGCAATGTCTGGCGCTGCATCTGGTGGCGGGATTGAATCAGGCCGAGGTGGCGCGAGCCCTGGGTATCCGCCCAAGCGCGGCGCGTCACCGGATTGTGCAGGGGCTGCAGATGTTCGCGCACCGCTACGATGCCGCTGTCACGAGCCTGGGCGTCCCCATGGAGGTCGCCTACGCCGACGATGGCGAGGGTCTGGGCGGCCTCGGCGCGGACGTGGCTGGCACGCTCGACGTCACACAGGACTACACCGCGCCCACCGAAGAGATGCCGCAAATCAAGCGCGTGCCTAGCCTGATGGATACGGCGGATGAATCATCGCTCGACATCCGTTATGACTCTGCCTATGGTCCAGCATTCGGCTCCCCGCCTGGCACGAATTCTGATAAAGAGGAGCAGAGTGTGGAGGCATCCGCCTACGCAGAGGCATTCCCGGAGGTCTACGGCGACGACCTTCCTGTGTCCGGTGTGGTCACGGCGCAGGTTGTCGCGGCAAGCGTCACGGAAGCGCCCAATGCGGAAGCGCCCATCAGCGAGCCACCGACCCAGCCGATCATCGTCGACGCACTGCCGGTCGCGCCCTCGGCGGATCCGGTGGAGCAGGCGGAGATTGCGGAGATACCCGATGAGATACCCGATACCGTCATCCTCGACCAACCGACGATGGTGCCTGTGATTTCAGGCGAATCGCCAGATGCCCCAAACGGTAAGGCCGACGGTGAGATAGACGCAGCGTTGCTCATCCCGATTCTCACTCCTCCGAGCGAGCGGTAATTCACCGGCCAAATTTTCCCTGAACCCGTCATTCATGTAGACAGAGGAGGGCCTTATTCGTCTCTGACGATAGTCGTCCTGTGTCCTGATGGTCACGACGCCTATCCGACGGACCTCGAACTACGACGCTCGCCAGCATGTATTCAGCATGTATTCAGCACTCATTCGGATGTGATGATCGCATCCATAACCGGGATAACTCACGTTAACATCTGTTGATGGACGGACGCTATCGTTCGTCCTTTCATTGCCCTCCTAAGGAGTCTGAGATGGCAGATACCACCTCGTCACCAATGCGTATCGCCCGGGTCACAACCCGGCGCATGCACACTCAGACCATTCAGTGCCCGCTCGACCCTGAAATGCTGGTGGCGGAATTCGCCGAGGAGCTTCCGCCCGACATTGCCCGGCATGTGCGCGAGCATCTGCTGTTTTGCGAAACCTGTAGTGCGCGGTCAAAGGCGCTGCGCTCACCCTATCAACTGCTCTCATCACTCGGCACCGAGCCAGTGCCCTACGTCGCCGATCTGCGCGATAGCGTGCGGGTGCGCGTGCGTTCACGCCGGGCGCTCCACGAGATCCTGCGGTTGACGGCACGGCTGGGACGCGGTGGGACGATTGCGCTGACGGGTCTGCTCGGACTCGCCGTGATCTGCGTGTTTCTGGCGGTCGCGTTTCTCTTTCCAGCGGTGGCTGGCGTCACCACTCGCTCGCAGAACGCGCTCTCACATGTGCCTGCCGCGGCTCCCAGCGGCGTTATGTATGCCGAAACCGACAAACTGATTCCGGTCACCGATGGCGCGGGCCAGACATGGCAGGTGGCTGAGGTGATCGCGGTGGACCAGCGCACCGGAAAAGTGCTGCATTCGCTGCCAGCCTCCACAGGGACACTGCGTGTCGCCCAGCCCGATCAGCTGCCGACGGTAGTGCAGGTGAGCGGGCACTTGGTGATCGAGCTAACTGCCCCTGACCAAAACGGACATCAGGCGCTGGTGGCGTTCAGTGCGACATCTGGGGCTGTACACTTCATCAAGACGGTCGCACTGCCCTCTGGCGATGCGCTGCCGCAGGGGGCTACCGCTACGTCGCTGGTCATCGCGCCGAGCCATTCGCTCGCATACATCGGCTTGAATCGGCCACGCATTCGGGCGGGCGAGGCATCGGTGCTGGTGGTGGATCTCTCGAACGGCAAAATCACCGGCACGCTCGCGCCCAGTTATGACTCCAGCGCGCCTATGCCCCCGCCGCCTGGCAGCCTGCCGATTTCGGCGTTCCCGTCGCTGGTCCCGCACCTGGATATCAGCGGTATGACGCTCGCCACCGGATTGCGGGGCGCAATCGCGATCTCGCCCGATGGCCAGTGGCTTTTCGATGTGCTGTCGCTGACCAGCGCCGATCAGCATCAGTACGCGCTCATCCGCCGCTTCGACGCGACAACGGGCGCATTGGCGCAGGAGCTTGCGCTGCCAGGCAACTTCTCACTGGCGCGGCTGCTGGGCGGCAATGCGCTGAGCAACCCGCAGGTCTATCTCGTCTCTGGCAGCCCCGACGCCCACTGCTACATTCTGGATGCCAGCGCCCAGGGACCGGTACTGCTGGGTGATGTGCCGCTTGGCGGACCTTCCGCCCCGGCAAACACCAGCTTTACTGGCGAGCTGCGACTCGCGCTGACATCCGCTGGCGATCAGCTCTACATCACGCAGGACGTCACCAGCGCCGACCAGCAGATAACCGGGCACGATGTGTGGGTGGTTGATGTGCGCGGCATTGCGTTGACGGTGCACCACAGCCCTTCAACCAGCGCGGGCACCATTTTGCCCAATAGCTCAACGCAGTCGGGGGCTAAGACCTTCGCGTTGCGGGCAGGTGTCATCAGCGTGACGGATCCACAACTCACAGGCACGCTGACGCCGTGGCTGCAGTTGGCCGATGGCAAACTGGTTGTCCAGTTGCTCGCCACCGACGCGAAGTAGGCGTGGCTCCCTCTTCGCGCTATTCGCTCTGCGTGGGCGGTGTCTCGATGCGTTTGCCCACGCGGCGCGGCTTGCGGCGATAACCCGCCAGATCGTGCAGTTGATAGAGCGCGTTGACGATGGCCTCATCGTTCCACCGCGAGTGCATCGGTGGGGCCAGTCCCAGCGTATCGACGATGCCATCGCTGCCAGTCAGCGCCACGAGTGTCGTCGCCATGCACTGGGCCACCGCGTCGAGATGGTAGCCGCCCTCCTGCACCACCACCAGGCGCCCATCGCAGTAGCGGTCCGCGATTTCGGTCACTTCGAGTGTCAGATCGGAGAAATCCGCGTTGCTCAGCCGCATATCCCCCAGCGGATCTTTCCAGTGGGCGTCGAAGCCTGCCGAGAGCAGCACCACATCGGGCTTCATGCGGTCGGCGACGGGCCAGAGCACCTGCCGGAAGACGGGATCGTAGACGCTCCAGCCCGAGCCTGGGGGCAGCGGCACGTTGATCGTCGTGCCCTTGCCCGCGTCGGTTCCCATCTCGGTCGACGCGCCAGTGCCGGGATACCACGGGAACTGATGCGTCGAAAAGTAGACGATATCGGCATCGTCGTAGAACATCTCCTGCGTCCCGTTGCCATGATGCACGTCGTAATCTACGATGAGCACCTTCTGCCAGCCCCAGCGACGCTGGGCATAGCGCGCGGCAACAGCCACATTGTTGAAGAGGCAGAACCCCATCGCCTGCGCGGGCCGTGCGTGGTGTCCGGGCGGACGCACCAGCGCGTAGCCATTACGGGCGCGCCCTTCGCCAATGGCATCCAGCGCCACCAGCGGCGCGCCAGCCGCCAACGTCGCGGCGGTAAAACTGCCGGGCGAGATGTAGACATCGGTGGCGAATTTGACTGGACCCGCATCGTCGCCTGCGCGTTCCTTCAGCCGCTCGACCGCCATTTGCACCTTGGTGATATACGCGGGCGTGTGCACCGTCGCCAGTTCGTCGTGGGTGGCGGGGCGCGCATCCAGCCGCAGCACGCGGTCGGCAGCCAGCGTCTCTTCGGCGATCAGCCCCTCGATCATCGCGATTCCCAGCTCCAGCCGGTCCGGCACCTCCGGAAACTCGTCCGGCACATGATGGGTGAGCATCGCCGCGTCATAGACCAGGGCGGTTGGCTGTTGCGCTGGCTCAGCCACCGCTGAGGACGCTGAAGATGTCGCGGACTGTGGCGCGGAATCGGTATCTGGCATGTCGGCCATCGTGCTGCTCTCCTTGGGGCGCGAAACGTTCGCTCGACCGTGTCTCTCTGCTGACTATTGTATCGCTGATTGCTCAGGCTCGCAGCGCGTGCTGGCAAACGCGGATGTTGCGGATGCTATAGTCTCAATCGTTACCACAAGTGCCTGGATGCGTCAACGTATCGAGCATACCTCAACGTGCATCACCTATGCTTGCCACGCCTGCCATCATCGCCTGCCATCATCGCCTGCTACCATTGCGCTACCGTCGTGGGCAGCGTCAGGAAGAAGTGATAGAATGCAAACAGTTCGCGCGCGAGCCGCGGTGAAAAATGCTACACCCAGGTGCGCCGATGGCATTCCCCACGTTTATCCTGTGCTTGGCAGTTGCGTGGCTGTTGCATGGCTCGATGCCAACCTACTGAGAAAAGGAGCACCCCATTCATGGGATTCAATATGAAAGACCTCCAGCGCATGCAAGCGAAACTGATGAAGATGCAGGAGGATCTGCAGAACAGCACATTTGAAGGATCATCTGGTGGTGACGCCGTTCACGTGACGATGACCGGACGGTTCGAGGTGACGGCCATCAAGCTGAACCAGGAAGTGGTGGACCCCGAGGACGTCGGCATGCTGGAGGATTTGATTTTGACGGCCTGCCAGGATGCCTTCACGAAAGTAGTAGACGCGCAGCAGAAGGTGATGTCCTCGATGACGGGTGGCATGAAGCTGCCGCCGGGCATGGGCTTCTAGCAGCATTGGCATATTCGACATTTGGGGGACCACGGGCGTACGAGCATCAACACTCGCAGACGAGCGATATGAAGAGCATGACATGCAAACAACATCTGCCTTGGTGACAGCGCTCATCGATGAACTGGCCAAGCTTCCGGGCATTGGGCCAAAGACAGCGCAGCGCCTCACCTTCTATATCTTGCGCAGCCCCGCGGATCAGGCGCGACGACTGGCGGAGGCGATTACGCAGGTCAAAGAGAGCATTATTCAATGCTCCACCTGCTACAATCTCACCGAGACCGATCCGTGCCCGATCTGCGCCAACAGCCAGCGCGACCGCAACATCATTTGCGTGGTAGAGGAGCCGCTCGATGTGCTGGCGCTCGAAAAGACCGGCGCGTTCAAGGGGCTGTACCACGTCTTGCACGGCGCGCTCTCGCCCATCGAGGGGATTGGTCCACGCGATCTGCGCATTGACGAACTGGTGATGCGCACCCGCGCCAAAGACGGCGACGAGCCGGTACGCGAGGTGATCCTGGCAACCAACCCCAACTACGAAGGCGACTACACCGCCGCCTATATCGCGCCGCTCATCGCCCGGCCCGACCTCACGGTGACACGTCTGGCGCGTGGCCTGCCGATTGGCGGCGACCTGGAATATGCCGATGAGGGCACGCTGAGCCGCGCGCTGGAGGGCCGTCGCGAGGTATAGTGGCGCCGTGGCGGCGGCTGGCACGGCTGGCAAAGGTGGCAGAGTTGGCGGAGTTGCAGATCTTCAGCGGAGGGTGACGTGAACACTGATGATTTCCTGCATGCGCTGCGCGAACAACGGTTGACTACGCTGGCGCTCGCCGACCAGATCAAGGAGGACCGCTGGCGCGAGCCGCTGCTGCCTGGGGATCGCTCGCTGCACGACCTGCTGGCACATATCCTCGCGTGGGATGAATGGGCCGTGGGTGTCTTCGAGATCAGCCGCCTGCGGACGCTTCCCCCGGTGCTCATCGGCGCGCTACGCGATGTGGATGCCTACAACGCGCGCGCCATGCGTCGCTATGCCAAAATCACCCGCGACGATATGCTCTCCGCGTTGCAGGCCGCCCCGGATCGCGTGCTGGCCAGCGCGATTGGCCCTGGTGGCGAGCACTGGCAGGAGCGTCGCTTCCCAGAGCTCGCGCATGCGCGCACACTCGACGCGAACAAAGAAGAGTCGGTCATCACCTCGCGTGGGCCAAGCGTCGGCGGACTGCTGCGGCTGCTGCTGCGCCACGAGGTCAGCCATAATCAGGAAATCGGCAAGACATTCGCGATCGAGCCGAATCTGGAACAGTTTCGCGATAGCGCGCCCACGCCGGGAATCACCCAGCAATAGTCTGCGAGCAACTTGCGAGCGTCCTTGAGATCACCCGAATGGGTCAGGCTTCCACCCGAGAGTAACCCGAAAAGAATGGACTATTGACGCCGGAGCGGAAATCACATAAAATTGTACGTATGTTCTATCATTTAGAACAGGTCAACATCCGGCGACAATTTCTCCCCAACATCCAACATCAGCTTCTTTCCATCGAAAGAAGATTGCGCCCGTTGTCGTTAGAGCCGGGCGAGTGAAAGAGGAGCGAGCATGCCTGCAGATCGCGGCAGCAACAGCGCCACCCCCGTGGCTTACGGCGCCAGCGCCAGCGAACGCGAGAAGTCGCTGGAGTTGACGGTATCGCAAATCGAGCGCCGCTTCGGCAAAGGCGCCATCATGAAGCTCGGCGAACACCGGGCGCACGTCAAAATTGAATCTATCCCTACCGGCTCGATCATGCTGGATCTGGCACTGGGCATCGGCGGTGTGCCACGTGGACGTGTCACCGAGATCTACGGGCCAGAGAGCTCGGGTAAAACGACCGTGTGTCTGCATATCATCGCCAACGCCCAGCGGCGCGGCGGCATCTGCGCGATTGTCGACGCGGAGCACGCGCTCGATCCGGCCTATGCGGAGCGGCTGGGGGTGAATATCAACGATCTGCTGATCTCGCAGCCTGATACCGGCGAGCAGGCGCTCGAAATCGTCGAGATGCTGGTGCGGAGCGGAGCGGTGGAAGTAGTCGTGGTCGATTCGGTCGCGGCGCTGGTGCCACGAGCCGAGATCGAAGGCGAGATGGGCGATGCCCATGTCGGTTTGCAGGCGCGCTTGATGAGCCAGGCGCTGCGCAAGCTGACCGGCGCCATCAATAACTCTCGCACCGCCGTCATCTTCACCAACCAGCTGCGCGAGAAGGTCGGCGTCATGTTCGGCTCGCCTGAGACCACGTCCGGTGGCCGCGCGCTGAAGTTCTACGCGTCCGTCCGGCTCGATATTCGCCGCATCGACTCGATCAAGACAGGCACCGAGGTGGTGGGCAGCCGGGCGCGCGTGAAGGTCGTCAAGAACAAGGTGGCGGCGCCATTCCGGCTGGCCGAGTTCGACATCATGTTCAACGAAGGTATCTCGCGTGAGGGCGGCCTGATTGACGTTGGCCTGGAGATGGGCATCATCAAGAAGGCGGGCGCGTTCTTCTCGGTAGGCGATATTCGCCTGGGCCAGGGACGCGAGAACGCCAAGGAATATCTGCGCCAGAACAGCGACGTTGCCGATGCCATCGAGGGACAAATCCGCGCGGCGGTTGCTCCGGCGGCTGTGGCTGACGAAGAGGATGATGACGCCACGAACGAGGAAGTCTAGCGGCGTTCTGCCACAGACCATATGTACCAGGCGAAGACGGCGTCTCTGCGTAAGCGACGCCGTATTTGCGTTTTACTGGGGCTTGCCGGGAAGTTCGGGCAATGGACAAACAGACGCCCCCAGCGCTGCTGATTCTCGTGCATGGGCTGCCTGCCACCGGCAAGACAACCCTGGCGCGGCGGCTGGCCACAGCATGCATGCCGCGGCGAATTTTCCTGGTCTATTCGCTGGCAGACTCCGGCGAGCACGCCAAATGACAACGCCAGCGCCTGACCTGGTATGAAACGAGAGGCGCCACATGCCAACCTGGCAACACGTGCTCAACGATGATCCCCTGCCCTGGCTGCTGGAGGAAGCTACCCCAGCGGTTCGCCAGTTGGCCCTGCCCCAATTGCTCGATCAGCCAGAAGACGCGCCGGAGGTACGCCAGGCACGCGCCGCCGCCATGAAGGCCGACCCCATCGCCAGCATCCTCGCCGCCGAACAGCCCGAGGGATTCTGGGTCAAGCCCGGCCCCGGCTATACGCCAAAGTATCGGGGAACCGTCTGGCAGTTGCTATTTCTCGATCAGTTGGGAGCCGATGGAAACGATGCGCGCGTGCGGGCGGCATGCGCCTATGTGCTGGGGCACAGCCAATCGAAAAGCGGCGGGGTCGCCTGTTATGAAGGCGGCCTCAGGCCAGACGCGCCACCGCCGCCGTCGCTGGCGATCCATTGTCTCAACGGCAATTTGCTGCGGGCGCTGATTGGTTTCGGCTGGCTGGAGGACGAGCGGGTGCAGCGGGCGATTGACTGGGAGGCGCGCGCGATCACCGGCGAAGGGAATCCACGCTACTACCGCTCAGGAACGACCGGGCCAGGCTTCCAATGCGGCTCGAACGACGGCTTGTCCTGCGCGTGGGGCGCGATCAAGGGGCTGCTGGCGCTGGCGCGTATCCCCTCCGAGCGGCGGACGCCTCTGGTGGAGCGCGCCATCGAGCAAGGCGCCGCTTTCCTGCTGAGCGCCGACCCTGCCACCGCCGCATATCCGATGGGCTGGGGTAATAGCGAGCCAAGCCCGATCTGGTTCCGGCTCAGCTTTCCGCTGGGCTTCACCGCCGACCTGCTGCAGAATCTCGCGGTGCTGTGCGAGCTCGGCTATGCAAAGGATGCGCGGCTGGCGAACGCGGTCGCGTGGCTGCTGAGCAAGCAAGACTCATCGGGCCGCTGGCGCAACGAGATGGCCATGAGCGGCAAAACCTGGGTGGACTTCGACCGGAAGGGCGCGCCGAGCAAGTGGGTAACCCTGCGCGCATGCGCGGTGCTCAAGGCAGTGTATGGCTAGCGCCAGACCGGCGCGGATGATGCCATTAGGGATACCATGGATTGTTGGACTTGGCGCGAGCCGCTGCCTCTTTACGTGATCTGGACGGCGCGGGAAGCGTAAAGCCAGCGATCGCAGCCACTATCGCCACGACGACGAATACCCCAGCCAGGATCAGTCTTGAGGTCCGGCTATCATCCGGGTGGGTGTAGAAATCGGTGACGTATTGCGGCGTCGCGCTGCTGGCCCCGCTGAATGAGATGGCGATGACATACGGGTCATTGAGCGGCGAGATGGTGTACCAGATCTGCACCGCCGCGCCAACGGTGAACTGATCTGTGCCCAGCGATGGGGTGAACTTGGTGCGATCGATCTGGTAGGTGGCGGAATCACCGCTGAACTGGAGCGTATCGTATTTGTACGCGCCAGAGTCACTCGTGACCGTGCCGAGATGCTGAATGGTGCCAGACTTCGTGCTCACCTTGCTCGTCGCGAAGACACTTGCCGAGACTCCCACCGCGCAGAACAGCGCCACCGCCGCGACGACAAAGCGCGCCCATCGTGTGCCGATGATCAGCCGAATCATGCTCAGCATGAATTTCCCCCTTCACTCCGGTCCGTCTACCACGCATGCGAACGCGATTACTGTGCATTGCCCTGCTGTTCAGCAAGCTTCCGCACCAATATCTCGCGTTGATTGCGGGCCACGCCGAAGTCCATGATCGAGAGGGCACGCTCGTTGCAGTCCAACGCCTCTTGATAGCGACCAAGCTCGGTGAGCGCGATGGATAGATTGTGCCAGATCCAGGGATCGCCGGGTTTAAGCGTCGCGGCCTCCCTGAAGAGCGGTATCGTCTCGTCGTACCGTTTGAGCGACATCAACAGTGTCGCCTTGCCCCCGAGTGCGAGCCCCCTGCGCTCTGGTGTGTTCGCGAGAGCGATGACGCGATCAGCACAGACCAGCGCCTCATCGTACTCGCCACGCACCTCACGGTAGGTCATCTCAGCCTTGGGCAGGCGCGGATGATCCGGCGCAACTTGCCGAAGCATGTCCAGCGTCTTGGTGGCCAATTCCTGCCAGTATGCGGCGCGAGAGGCAGAGAGCAGTTTGAACTGGACGACGAGCGCGTCGGGCTGCTGCGGCGTATGAAGCTGCGCGCGCAAGGCGAAGCGCAGTCCCTGGCGCAGCCCAACCGGCGCGTAAAGGCGGCCACGCAGATACGACAACCGATACATCACCTCGGCGGCGCCCACGTGGCACAGCGGCCGTGGCAGTCCCGCGAACACTTTCACCGGACCACGCAGCTTCGACCAGTCCCCAGATGATGCTTCCACATTAGCCATCGCGGACTCGAAGGCGGCGCGCTCCTGCCCCTTTGGGCATGTCACCTGATCGCCCCAGGGAATCTCTTGCAGTTGGTTGGCGTTCGTCTCGACAAAGGCAAGGTCTTCGGGGCTGATGCCCTGCGGCTGTTGCTGCGGCAGCGGGGGAAGGGGCAGAATCTTGCCGTCGGCGAGCAGTTGCTTGGCACGCGCCTCGCTATCGGCAGTGACCTTGCGCAGACGGCCCTGGCTCGCGCCTATCACAATGTTGCCCACGAGTACCAGCAACCCCAGCGACAGGAATAGCGCAGCCCCAATGCCAAAGCCCAGGCCCTGCGAAGCTGTAGGCGCCGTGGCCGCGAAGACGGCAGAGAGGATGCCTAAGACCAGGAACAGCGCGCTGAGGATCCAGCGGCCGCGCTGCGACTGCATCAGGCGATCGCGCACCATATCAAAGAGCTTGCCGATCAGGTTGTTGCCGATGTTGCTGGAAAGGTTGTTAGCCATCCTTCCACCTTTGCATCGATAGACGGGGTTACCCCCTCTTCGCCGCGTACGACGACCTATACGCCTTCCGGGCAAGTATAAGCGTCCGCGTCGGCTCGGTCAACGATGCGCGGTCGTCAGGTGTCGACAAGCTGGGAAGCGCCGTTAGAAATAGCAGACACTACCGTCAAGAGGGAGGATGCAGCAGGCGGGCGCGTTCTTCGCGCAGACGGCGGAGCACCTGCTCGCCTGACTCGCCGCCGAGCGCCATCTGTTTGAGCGAGGCCACCAGTTTCGCCCACTCGCCCGCGCGCTGCTGGTAACGCGCATCACGCGCCAGCAGTTCCTCGAAGATGTGCATCTCGAGCTGTTGCCAGGTGGAGCGGTCGTTGCCGTCGAGTTGGTCGTCGTCGAGATCCCAGGCATTGTCGCGGGTACTATCGTGCACGCGCACCACCAGCGGGTGAAACATCCGCTGGACGATGTCTTCGAGCCGGGCACGGTCGATCGCGCTGGCGTCGAAGCCGAGCACTCCAGAGAGCAACACGTCTACGACTGGCTCGCGTCCCGCCACAGGCTGTTCGATCGCGCCGTATTCACGGAAAGTGGTCCGGCAGCGCCGCTCGAAGGCATCGTAGAACGCGGTGGGATCGCTCAAACCCTCGACGCTGAACTGCATCCGGAGAAACGGCCGTCGTGGATTGATGATATGCTCCGCCGTATGGCGCGGCTCGCCCTCTGGCACGTCGGTATCGACGCGCACGGCATAGTAGCCACGGTCCCAGGCGCTTTCCTCGGCGCCCCAGGTCTCCGTCGAGCCGGGATTGAACATCCAGTTTCCGACCTCATACGGCTTGTGAACGTGCCCGAGCGCGACGTAATCCACCAGGCCATGCAGCGGCTCGAAGTCGGCTCTGGCAGGCAGGCCGTGCAGTGTCGGGAGCATGCCCTCGACGCCGGTATGCAGCAGCAGCAGGCGATATTCCACGCCAGCGGCGTCCTCCGCCGCACGCGTGGCTGCCAGTTGCTCGGCCAGGCCTTTCATCACACGGGCTGTACTCGCGCCGAACCATGGCAGTCCATAGACGCGCAGCTTGCCGCCCATCAGGTCCATATATGCGCCGCGCATATCCTGCTGATTCCACGGCGTCAGCTCGGGCGCGCCGTTGCGCATGTAGGGATTCAGCAGGGTCAGCAGGCCTTGCCAGCAGAGGAACTCCAGCCAGGAGACGCCATCGCGGTAATAGCTGCGGTCGTGGTTGCCTTCGATGGCCACCGCCGGAATGCCCGCGTCGCGCAGCTTCTGCAGCCCCTCCTGCGCGTGCATCAGCGTCTGCGCGTCGATGGCCCGCTTGTTGAAGAGATCGCCCGCGATAATGAAGAGATCAGCCTTGCGCGTGATAGCGTCCTCCACGATCGCCCAGAAGGCGCGGGTGAAGTCGTTGAAGCGTTCCTTCACACCATACTGCTCGTAGCCGAGGTGGTTATCGGCGGTATGCACGAACACAGCCTGCATCGTGTTCTCCCGTAATCGTTCTTGGTCGCTCGTGAGCTAGCTGCAGCGGCGGTCGGCGCCTCCACTCCCTTAGTATCTTATCCCGCGCCGATGCCGCCAGCCGGAAATCACCGCCATCAGTATATCCCCAGCTGGCCACCAGAAACAGCAATGTCACACCGCCCTTGACAAATGACTCACGGTCAGTTATTATATGACCAGCGGTCAGTTAATTTGAGTCAGGCGTGAGGGAGGCATCCATGGCGACGTATCAGCGCGCGCGCAAAGCAGGCGAAAAGCTGCAGCGCCGTCAGGCGATCCTCGATGCCGCGTGGTACATGTATCAGTCAATCCCGTATGAGTCGCTCGCCATGGCCAGCGTCGCCGAGCGCGTCGGATTGGCCAAGGGCACGATGTACCTGTATTTCGCCACCAAAGAAGAACTGTTTCTGGCGCTGGCCGACCGTGAGCTCGTCGCATGGTTCGCCGATGTCTACGCCCGGCTGAGCGACGAGCAGCCCACCTGGAACATCCCGGCACTCTCGCGCACAATCTGCGCCACCCTGGATGTGCGCCCCGGACTGACGCGTCTGCTGGCGATTCTCTCGACAGTGCTGGAGCGCAACATCGATCTCGAATCCGCCACGCGCTTCAAGCGCATGGTGCTGGCGAACATGCAACGGGTGGGCGCGCTGCTGGAGCGGCGACTGCCATTTCTGGCGGCTGGCGAGGGCACACAGACGTTGCTGCGCTGTTACGCGCTGGTGATCGGCCTGCGACATCTCGCCGACCCTGCGCCCGTAGTGCGCGAGGCGCTGCAACAGCCCGACCTGGCCCCATTCAACATTTCG
>DAHUXT010000058.1 GCA_027307065.1 Ktedonobacteria bacterium | reverse complement strand
AGCGCTAGCAGCATAGTGATGATCGCGAAGGCCGCCATGGCAAAGTCACTTATTTGCGTGGTGACGATGAGCGGCAGAGGCAGCAGCAGTCCAAAGCCGCCAGCGACGACGCCAGCGATCGGTTCTTGATGCACACGCCACCCTGCAACCAGCGCGAACAGCACGTAGAAGCCCAGTACTAGAGTGCCAGGGAGCGGGTCATAACCATAGAGGTTCACCGTTGCGTAGATGGAGTCCGCCAGCGCGACGACGAAGAGGGTCAGTCCAAACCGGCGCAGCACGGGCGACGAGGGCGCGGCGACCAGCCATGGGACGATCAACGCCGCCGCCAACACCGTCGTCGCGATGGCCCAGAAGGGCAGCGCATGGGGTCCAGGAGCCGGGATTCTCCCGTGAAAGAGCAGATCGACGAACGCGTGATAGTCGAGCGAGAGAAAGGCGCCAGCGGGCAGCAGCCACCACCACGATGCGTCGATGGTGGCGAAAGCTCCGGTGGCGACGATGCCGACGGTAAGCGCCAGCAGATATGGCCAGTTCGGCTGAGCGCCGCCAACCACGATCAGACAGCCGCTCACAGCCAGGAGCAGCGTCAATCCCTCGACCAAATAGCGCAGCAACGAACGCGGAAGCGCTCGCTCTCTTGCGAAGAACAGCAGGCCAGTCTCGGCCAGCGCCAGCAACGATACCACTACCGCCATCGCGTAGCGGTCGGCGCCTGCCCAGGTGGCGATGGCGATCACCGCGAGAGTCGCCCATGCCAGCACTGACCAATCGAGGACAGCCAATATATTGGCGCGCATCTCCGCTTTTAGCGAGCCAGTCAGCCGCCGCGCGAGATAACTCCAGACGGCGAAAAGCGGCGTCAGCGCACATGTAGCCACGCCAAATGCGAGCGTCGAAGGCCGTGATGGGTCGTTCGTAACGAGCAGCAGCCCGATAACCAGCGTAAATAAGGCTGCGGCGGCTGTCGTCAGGCCAGACAGTTGCAACGCCGGGGCCTCGAGTTGGGCAACAAGCGGGATGCGGCGGAAGAGAGCAGGCAGCAGCAGCGCGAGCGAGGCAACCACCAATGCGACCGCCAGCCATTCGCTGGGAGCGGCCGCCCAGGAGACGACCGCAAGGACGGCAACGACCAGCGCCGCCCAGCCAAGGTATGCATAGGTGACGAAGCGAGTACGCGCGGCAAGCGCCAGGTAGACTATGGCGGCGTAGGCCGAGGAAAGACAGAGCATCGCAGCACCAGAAAATCCCGCTGCCTGAAGGCCGAAGCGGTAAATACCAAGCGCCAGCAACGGCGTCATGAGTGCAAAGACGCCAAGGTAGACGCTGCTCACGGTGCGTAGGCGGGCCACGCGTCGCATCACCAGTCCAAGCACGCCAAACGCCACATAGACGATGATGATGGCCCCTAGCTTCACGGTGAGGTCGAGCGACTGCCAGCCGCCAATCTCGAAGCTAAGCATGGCGATCAATCCGAGGAAGCCGCCCATGTACATCATGATGGCGATGGCCTGCTCCGAGAGAAACGCCTGCCATGAGAAGACGGGGCGTGGCGCGACGGGGGTCGGAGGCACAACGGGAGTTGCAGGCGCTTCCTTCGCGGGGGCAGCAGTAGCCACTGCCGCGACGGGCGACTGCGGAATCGACCAGACGTTTGGAGCAGCAGAAGTGGTTGGCCAGAGTGGCGCGGAGGACGATTCAGCTCCTGGTGCGCGACGCTCACTGAGGTAGCGTTCGCGGTACTCATTGCGCAGGGCGGTAATCGTGTGATCGCCCTCGCCGCGAGCGATACGCGTATCGAGGTCATTCAATGTGCCATAAAGCCATTGCAGTTCAGTGATGAGTGCTGGGTCAATAGCTTCGTGGCAGACGGGGCAATATTTCGCGCTCGTATCATGGATCAGTTGTTTACAGTTCGGACAGCGGCGTACATTTGTGCTCATGGCTCTATCCCTCCCGCCACGGCTCCCTGAACCACAGTCATCTGAGTCTACTCGCTCTTCTCGCAGTATGCGTCACAAATCGTTCAAACTCCACGAAGTATCCGTAGCTTCACCCGTAGATTTTCGTGCGCAGCCTCCTCACTTCCACTAAATGTATACTGAATATTGTATACGAATATTTCCGGCGCGTATTGTGCGGTATCGCGTCTATACTGTGATTGAGTTGGCGTATGGATTCATACGGCAAAGAGAGGAACCTGACATGAGCGAGACATCTTCGAATATGGAATCTTCCCCCGAAGAGACAGAAAGCACCTCGGAATCGGATGAGACAACACCGAAAACTCATGACGCGAGCACAGACGCAAAGGCAATCGATGATGGCGATGCGCTGGGAGAATCGCCCCTGGCGCTGACCGCGCAAGAGCACGAAACCGCACGCGAGGTCGCGGCGCGCCATTTTGCGCGACTGATGTACGCGCCGCAGAGCACCTGGAGTCGCTACGTCTTTCATGAGAATGATCCACACCCATTTGGCGCGCGCCAGGAGCGTGGCGAGTCATAGATAATGGCGAAGAGGCGCAGGGCGGCATCGTGGCGATGCCTGGGGCAAGAGGAGAGTTCGTATGCGGGCGCAGATGTATGGATCCCATTCAGTGCTGGTGCTCGAGGCAGGCGAGCCAGTCATGGAGACACTGAAGCTCTGGCTCGCCGAGCACTCGGTAAGCAGTGGCTCATTCATCGCGATTGGCGGTGTGCGCCAGGTGACGCTGAAATACTTCAATACCTCTTCCCGCGTCTATGAGGAACGTGAGATGCGCGAGCAACTCGAGGTGCTGCACCTGATCGGCAACGTCGGTCTGTTCAACGGCCAGCCGTTCGTCCACGCGCACATCACCGTGAGCAATCGCGAGTATCAGACCTTCGGCGGCCACTTTGGCGACGGCATCGTCTCGCCGCTGCTCGAGTTGGTGCTAACGCCCATCGCTGGCACACTCACCCGGCACGAGCACGCCGACAGCGGGCTCACCGAACTGTATCCTGAGCCAGCGGTGAACGCCGAGTGACGCTAATGGATGGGCAACGCCCTGCTAGCGCCGCGATGACAATGCCATGATATCGAGGCTACCCGTACGTCTGTGGCTGCGCGGCGTGCTGCTGAGTACGGCGCTGCTCGACGAATTGACATTCGGCTTCCTGGTGGTTGGCCTGCCGCTGGCGCGCGACCGGTTCCACATGTCCTATGAACAAGTGGGATTGCTGTTTACCGTCGGCGCACTCGCGGCGCTGGTCATCGAGCCGGGCATCAATCTGGCCAGCGATCATATCTCGAAGCGCGTGCCCATTCTCGGCGGCATGGCTTGCCTGGTCTTCGCGTTCGGGCTGGCGGCGCTGACGACGAGTTACCCGCTCCTGTTGCTGGCGGTGGCGCTCGCAAATCCAGCGATTGGGGCCGCGGTGGGGCTGGCGCAAGCGGCGCTGGTGGAGCAACGGCCCGCCACCTCGACACGCACCCTCGCCCGCTGGACAATGCTTTCGAGCGTTGGCGATTTACTCTCGCCGCTGGTCGTCGCGGTGACAGCGGCAGCTGGTGGTGGATGGACGGCACTGAGTCTGATTGGCGCCGCGCTCTGGCTGCTGGCCGGTTGTGTGACCCTCCCGCTTCCGTTTCCGGCGCCCGCGAGTTTACCAAGAGACGATGCTATGGATGGCGAGACATCCGCTCCATCCGGCTGGGCTGGCGTTCGCCTCGCGGTCTCGTCGGCACTGCGCGATACGCTGCTGCTACGGTGGATGGGCGTTCTCTTCATGGCGACGATGGTGGACGAGATCTTCCTTGGCTTCACGGGTCTGCTGCTGCGGGACCACCTGCACGCGACGATTGCGACGACCAGTATCATTCTGGCGCTCGGCATGGTCGGCGGCATGGCTGGCCTGTTCGCGCTCGAATGGTTTTTGGTGCGGAGGCCCGACCTGCACCAGGCGGGAGTACGGCTACTGCCGTGGCTGGCGCTGCTCACGCTCGCGGGCATTGTCACACTGCTGCTGGCGCCGTCGCTCTGGCTCGCGGGGATCGGGCTCTTCGTAATTGGCCTGGGCGCGACGAGCTGGTATCCGGTGGCAAAAGCGGCCGCCTACGACCGCCTACCGGGACGAGCGGGGTTGGCGCTCGCCATTATCGGGCTGCTCATGCCGCTGGAGTTGATCTTGCCCGCGCTCGTCGGGGTGCTGGCGGATCGCTTCGGCCTCATTGCCGCGCTTGGCTTTCTGGGTCTTGCGCCGATTGGAGTGCTGCTCCTGGCGCCACGCCCCAACCCAAACGCCGTCGTTTCACGTGAAACGGTGTGAGAAGTGTAGAGTGTGCCTACTTCCTTGCCGGTGGCCGGTGCTATCCAGTACAATGACGCGCGACGAGACACGCTGGCATGAGCATTTTCCACCGCCCGAGAGGACAAATACCCCGCATGATTCGAGACTGGCTAGAGCGTCTGTGCGCCTATTGGAAGGCGAGCCGCCGCAATCAGATCATCGTTGCCGCTTCGTGTGCTGTGCTGTTCGCGATAGTCCTGGGAGGCGTAGCACTGGCCAACCGTGGCGGCGCATCGAACACGTCGAGCACATCGAATTCTTCGAATGGAATACCCGCATCCACCGCGCCAATTCACGTCCCCGGCGGACCAGACGCGAGCACTCCGCAGGCCGTGGCTACGTCCACGCCACTTCCGACGAAGCCCGTCAATAAAGCCACTATCGGCGGCACCGAAGCTGGCTTTACCGCTGTCTATGGCAAACCTACTGGCACAGGCACGGATAGCGGCAACAACCTGCCCACCGTCACGTATAAGGGCACGGGTCCGATCGGCAGTATCACCATCGAGCTGGATAGCACGCGCAGGTACGTCGTTGGGGTAGTCGTCAGCGCGCAGCAGAGCACTCCCTGGGATGCGACCACGGTGAACGCAATCTATCCGCACTATGCGCCTGCCAACGCGAGCTACGATCAGGCGCGATCCATCACCAATGGCTCGAATCAGGATGTCGGGCTTTTTCTGACGGGGCATAGCCGATTGCTTGCGAGTACCCTTCCGGCAAGCGTCTTTACGGATAACCAGGGCCAGGCTGTCGCGAGCGGCACGTTCTCGATCGAGATTTATTACATCAACGGATCCAATGGCACTCTGGCCTATGCCGTATCGCTGCGCCTGGGCGATCAGCCGGTCAGCCCGGCAGGATGAGCGGCCACTACGAGCCCGGTCGTAGCGCGTGCAGGAGATTTGCCTCGGCCAGCAGTCCACGCAGCCGGACGCGCTCGCCCTCGTTGAGTGGTGGGAGTGGTCGGCGGGGTACACCACCATAGTGGGCCACGAACTCCAACGCCGCCTTGAGGCCAGCGACACCGTAGCCCGAGGTGACGGCGCTGTTTACCGGAATCAGCCGCGCCTGAAGCACACGCGCCTCATCCAGCCTGCCTGCCTGCCAGAGCGCCATCAGTTGCAGGCATTCACGTGGAGCGATATTGGCCAGCGCCGCGATCGCTCCACGAGCGCCAACCGCCAGCGCCGGCACGAGAAAGCCCGCGCTCCCCGCCAGGACGACAAATCCCTCACGCGCATCGGCGGCGACCTGCGCCAGTTTGGCGACGTTGCCAGCGCTATCCTTGAGGCCAATGATGTTGGGATGGGCCGAGAGCGCAATCACCGTCTCGGCGTCGAGGTCCACGCCAGCCGAGTTGGCGGGCATGTTATAGATCATCACCGGTAGCGGGCTGCCATCGGCCACTGCCAGATAATGCGCCCGCAGTGCGAAACCATCCATCCGTGGGCGATAATGGTGCGGCGGCAGCACCAGCGCAACATCCGCGCCAGCCTCCGCCGCCAACTGAGACAGCGCGAGCGTCGCCCGTGTCGATTGCTCACCCACCCCCGCCAGTATCTGCGCCTCGGTGCCCAGCGCCTCGCGCACCGTCGTGATCACCTGCTGGCGCTCATCTGGCGAGAGATGCACCGCCTCGCCGTTGGAGCCAAGCGCGACGACGTTGGCGATGCCCGCCCCCTTCAATCGCTTCAGGTGTTCACGCAGGGTTGCCAGGTCGAGATCTTCGCGCTCGTCGAAGAACGTTGGCACCGGCGGATAGATACCCGCGATGGTCGGTGATGCGCTCATCCGAAATTATCCTTTCTTCGAGCCGCTCTTGCCCACGCCTTTCGCTGCGCCTTTCTTGCCAGATGATCCCTTCTCGGCTTTCTCGGCTTTCTCGGCTTTCTTGCCATTGCTCGCCGATTTAGCATGGGCGTTCATCGTCGCAGGGCGCGCAACTACTGCCGGATCGTTGCCGAGAATCATCAGGAAGCGAATTGCCTGACGAATCAGGTGATAGAAGTTGGGCAGGTGATATTTCTCATTTGGTGCGTGGATGTTGTCATCGGGCAGTCCAGTACCCATAAAGATAACCGGCACATGCAACTCGCTCTCGAAGAGCGCGCCCACGGGGATCGAGCCGCCCTCACGCTCCAGCACGGGAGCGCGTCCCCACTCCTGCTCTAGCGCCTGCTCGGCCGCGCGCATGTAGACGCTGTCGAGCGGCACCAGCACGCCGCGCCCCTTGTGGACTTCCTTCACCTTGATCTTGACACCCGGCGGGCATAACTCGGCGACGCACTTCTTCACCAGGCTGAGCACTTCCGCGGGATCAAGTTCTGGGGGTAGACGCAGACTTACCTTTGCTTTCGCCGCAGCGGGAATAACCGTCTTCGCACCCTCGCCGACAAAGCCGCCGACGATGCCATGCACCTCCAGCGTCGGCCGGAAACCGAGCCGCTCGGTGGGCTCATAATCCTGCTCTCCGGGCAACGTATCCACACCCATATCGTGCTTCAACTGCGCGGCGGTGTCGACCGGGCTTCGCTTCCAGAGCGCGCGCTCGTCGTCGCTGATCGGTTTGAGCTTCTCGTAGAGACCGGGGATATTGATGTGGCCATCGCGGCCCTTGAGATCGGCCAGTACAATCGCCAGCGCGTGGATGGGGTTAGGAGCGACTCCGCCATACGAGCCGGAGTGCAGATCTTGCTTCGCGCCACGCGCCTCGAACTCGGTGTAGACGATGCCACGCAGGCCGTAGATGAGCGAGGGAACGCCGGGCGCGGGCATGCCGGTATCGGCAACCAGGGCGACGTCGCAAGCGAGTTCTTTTGGATGCTTACGCACGTATGCCTCGATGGCCTCGCCGCCATACTCCTCTTCGCCCTCGATCAACACTTTGAGATTGACGGGGAACTTGCCGCCACTGGTACGCGCCAGCGACTCCAGCGCTTTGACAAGTCCGAGTATCTGCCCCTTGTCGTCCACCGCGCCACGGGCATAGATGTTGTCCTTGCGCACCTCCGGCTCGAAGGGGGCGCTCTTCCATTCATCAATAGGATCCACCGGCTGCACATCATAATGTCCGTAGATGAGCACCGTCGGTTTCTCCGCAGCCTGGAGCCATTCGCCATAGACGAGCGGATGGCCGTCGGTCTTGATGACTTTCACCTTCTTCAGCCCGATGGCGCTGAGTTGATCGGCGACAAACTGGGCGGCGCGCTGCATGTCCTTCGCGTGCTCCGGCAGTGTGCTGATACTCGGAATGCGAAGCAGCGCCTTGAGATCTTCGAGAAATGCGTCACGATGCTCGTCGGCGTAGGCGAGCGCTGCGTGCGATGTGTCGGATGCGGTCATGCGAATCACACCTTCCCCACTACAACATCGTCAGAACCCCAGCCCCAGGGTCGAGGTTAGATGGCCAGCATACGCACGGAGGCGTTCATCTTATCGTACCAGCAGGGATGCTGGCTGTCTAGCGGGGATACCCGCATGTTGCGCGTCTCGGTGCGGCGCCAGGAGGTGTTATGGTGTTGTCGGGGAAGCGCAACGGACACGAGCCGAAAGTGTTTCACGTGAAACGCTGTCAGAGCGCGGACACCGTGACGCGTGTGATGAGGAGCTTGACGGCGCGCGCCTCGATCAACAGTCGAGGCGACACATCTAGTGGAACGGCGCTATTGACGGGCACGAGACAGTCGCCGGAGAGACAGAAGTTGACGGTGTCACCGGTTATATCTACGCGAAATGTCTGCGGTCCACCGTGGACAACGTAGTCGGACGTCCACAGCCCAGCCGGGTAGGTGCCACCACGGGCGTCCACCAGCACCGCACCGGGACAGCCGCCCATCGCGGGTGTCCACGCGCCCTGGTGCATTGGGGTGCATTGCATCTGCGCCAGATACTGGCGATCTCCCGCGGCATTGCGCGCCGTCAGGCCGAAGTGGCCCCCAACCGCTGCCGCGAGGATCTGATAGTCCATCTCGATGGAGTAGTTGCGCGTCGTTGGCACATAGGGAATACCAAGATTCATAGCGACATTGCCGTCGAGCATTATCCGCCCGTCAGCAATCTGCGCGGTCGCGGGTAACTGCCAGCCGTCGGCGCCGTGTGACCAGTCCGACTGATAGACGATGCGCGGCCCCGAGGTTGCTGTGGCGCTTGCAACGGCGTGCGTCTCATGTGGGCTACCGCTACGTGAGCGGGCGACGCCCCAAAGAGTGCCAGCGATGACTGCCAACACGACAGCAACACTCCCCGCGACCAACAAGAAACGCCTGCGCGTGGTAGATAACGTTTGGTGATGAGTGGCCATAAGAGTTGCGCTAGTCCTTTGTCCGTGGATTGAAGGCATCACCCACGCCGTCGCCCACAAACGAGAAGCTCAGCACCAGCAGCGCCAGCACCAGCGTCGGCCAGATCACCTCGGTCCACTGAATGTAGATTTGCCCCGCGGAGTCAGAGATCATCAGGCCCAGGCTCGATCCTGGCGCCTGGACGCCCAGACCTAGCAGCGAGATCGTCGCCTCGGCAGTGATGATGCCGACGACGTCGAGCGTCGCTGCCGTCAGCACAATATTGAAAAGGTTGGGCACTATGTGGCGCACGATGATCGCCGTGTTGCTCCCGCCAACACTCCGCGCCGCCTCGACAAATTGCTGGTTCTTCAGCTGCAGGGTCTGCCCACGCACGTAGCGCGCCATCTGCGGCCAAATGGTGAAGCCGATAGCGAGACTGACCAAGAGCAGGCGACCCGACGGGCCAAAGCGATCGATGAAGGCGGGGCCAAGCGTCGCCGCCGCCAGAATCGCGAAGAGCAGTATCGGGAAGGCGAACATCAGATCGGTGAAGCGCGCCAGAAACGTATCAATCCAGCCACCGTAATAGCCCGCGAGCGTGCCTATGACCAGACCCAGGACGACATCGAAGGTCACCACGACGAACGTAACAACCATTGAGACCTGGACGCCCGCCATCAGACGCGCCAGAATGTCGCGCCCAAGTTGGTCGGTTCCCAGCGGATACGCCGCGCTGGGTGGCTGATTGAGCTTAGTCAGCTCCTGATGCGTGTAGTCGTGGTAGATCTGCGGACCAATATGATCTTGCAGGGCTGGCCCACCAATGATAGTTGGGCCAATGTGCGTGTAGATAATCGGGCCGAGAAAACTCATGCCAACGATAATAATGATCAGGCCAAGGCTCCCCATCGCCCGCCGGTCGCGCCCCAACCGCCGAACGGCCGCCACAAATGGCGACAGTGGAGGCTCCTCGGTTATGCCTTCCACTGGCTGCGCGTCGAATATCGCCTGCGACCGCGCCGGATCGATGAATGGGCCAACCCCAATCTGCGTGCCGAGTCCCTGCCGCTCGGAGTCACCGTTGCTGTTCATAGGACGCCTTTCAGCAGTGCTAGAATCATACTTGTGCCATTTCTTGAGCCACGTACTCAGCGGCCACCATTACTCGGCCTTGATGCGCGGATCAGCGAACCCATAGGCAACATCCGTCAGCAGATTCATGAGGACGATCGCTACCGCCAGCAGAATCACCGTACCCTGCACCACCGGGAAGTCGCGCTGTGTAATCGCCGAGACGGTCTCGGTGCCAATGCCGGGGATATTGAACAGCACCTCCACGACGAACACGCCCACAACGGCGAACGCCAATGCCGGGCCAATCGCCGTCAGCAGCGGGATGAGCGCATTGCGAAACGCGTGCCGCCAGATGACATACCGCTCGTTCAGGCCTTTGCCCGTGCCGTGCGGACGTAGTCCTGGCGCAGCACTTCCGTCAGGCTGGTGCGCGTGAAGCGCAGGTAACCGGCGAAACTGTTGATAGCGGTGATGAGAATAGGGGCCGTCATCGTATCCCATGTTCCCCAGCCAGAGACTTGCAGATGCGGCAGACCCTGGTTGTTCAGCCAGATCATCGCCAACTGATAGAAGGGGATGATGACGAAGCTCGGCAATGCATAGAGCACCAGCGCGATGCCTTGGAGCGTGCTATCCACACGGGTGCGCGCCCGTACAGCGGCAATCACACCCGTCGGTACGCCCACCAGCACGGCCAGCACCACGCCACCCACGCCCAACTGCGCGGAGGCTGGCACGTAGCGTTGCAGAATCGTCCAGACGGTATCGGCGTCGTTGATGTACGAATAGCCAAGATCGAAGTGCAGCAGCCTGCCCAGGAAATTGCCATATTGCTGATACCAGGGCAAATCAAGCCCGTAAAAGCGGGTCAACTGCGCGTACGCCTCTTTGGTATAGTGCTGGCCGAGCTGGGTGTAGGCGGCATTGCCCGGAGCGAAATAGCCCATGATGAACGTGATGAACGTCACGCCGAGTACCACGAATACCAGCCCGACCAATCGGCGCACGAGAAAGCGCAGGCCCAACCGTAGGCCAGCGAGTCCTAGAGATGCCACCACCACAAGGATGATGATCACTCCAGCGAGATCGGAAAACAGCGTATTCATATGCGAATTTCACCTGCGCCTTTCTCGCACTCGTCGAGTGGGGGGATGAGGCAAAGAAGGAGGGAGAGGGCATGTTTCGCTGGCACCCTGCTCCCCCTTCATCGAGTGTGCTGGCTAACCTTTGACGTAGATGTTGTTCTGCCAGTCGGTCAGCGCCGTGTAGCCGGAGGTGTTCTGGCGGTAGCCAGCCACCTTGCTGCTATCGAAGAGCCAGACCGAAAGCTGCTGATTCGTGACGATCCAGCCGACGTCGTTGACCATGATCTGCTCGGCCTGGTTGTACATCTGGAAGCGCGTCTGCTGGTTCTGCTCGACATCGGCCTTGTTCATCAGGTCGTTGGCAGCAGGGTCATTGATGTTCTGCACGTTCACCGAGGAACCGGGCAGGAACTGCAGTGAGAGCCAGTCTTGCGGGTCGGGATAATCCACGATCCAGCCAATGGCGAAGATTTGCGGCGCGTCGCCAGAGTAGACGTCGTTGATGAGCGTGCCGAAGTCAACGTTCGAGACTGCCACCGGGTAGCCTGGCATGGCTGTCTTCCACATCTGCAGAATCGCCTGCGAGGTGGCGATGTTGGTCGGCGTGTTGCTGTCTTCGAGCGTCACCTTCGGGCATTTCGTGATGTCGCCGCCGCACTTCCGGTTCGCGTAGTCGGTGATCAGCGCCTTGGCTTTGGCCGTATTCGCCTTGTTGGCGGCGTCACCAGTGCTGCCGTCGATATTCTTCAGGCTGCCGAAGTACCCTGGCTCGCCCTGCGGCACGATGTGGAATGTGGGCAAGCCGCTATTGTTCGCCACCGCGTTGTACGCATCACGGTCGATGGCGAGCGCGAATGCCTGACGGGCGGCTAGATCGTCGAACGGCGCCTTCTTCCAGTTCGGGCCAAGGTAGCCAGTGGCCAGGTTGACGCTCTGGTAAAAGTCTTTGCGCGTCTTCATCTGCTGATAGGTCGCCGAGGGCGGCAGGCCACCGATGCCAACATCTACCTGTCCATTGAGGTAGGCGTTATACGACGTGTCGGCATCCTTGTAGATCTTGAAGTTGATCTGACGCAGACGCGGCTTGGTTCCCCAGAAGCTCTCGTTGCGTGTCAGTTGCACGTTGCCCTTGTGATCCCAGAGTGTCACCTTGAAGAGCGAGCCGCCGAAGCCACCACCGTCGGCCAGATGCTCGGTCCACTGTTTCAGGCCATACTTTTCGATCAACTGCTTCGGCGATGCCAACACAATTGCGGTCGCCGCAATTGTCGGCAGGAAGTAGGCGTAAGGCTTCTCTAGGGTGACGACCAGCGTCTGAGAATCGGTCACGACGATCGACTTGCCGATCAGCGTGTTGTTGGAGACGGGATTCGGGGTATTGGTGTTTGGGCAGGTGCTGCCGTTGAAGGCGGCGGCGCCTTTGATCGGGTAAAGATACGAGGCCGCGCCCGAGTTCGTGCACGGGTCGAGACCACGATTCCACGAGTACGCGAACGTGTTGGCATCGATCGGCGTGCCATCAGACCATTTCAGGCCAGGGCGAATCTTGAACGTATAGGTCAGGCCGCCATCTGAGACGGCGGGCAGACTCTGTGCCGCCCACGGCACGATGTTGTAATCGTGGTCGTAGGTGTACAGGCCCGGAAACACCGGCGAGGCTACTTCAAAGGAATAGAGATCGGTGATTCGCTGAGGGTCGAGGCGACGAATGTCGTTGGCCGCTGGCACAAGACTGACGCTGAGCACCTGTTTGCTGTCGGACGCCTGGCCACCGCTCCCGCTAGGTCCCCCGCACGCCGCCAGCAACATGACCAGTGAGGTCGCTAGCGTCGCCAGTATCAATCCAATCGATTTGCGTGAACGCATGTGCTGCTTTCTCCTGATGTCTTGAAATCGCTCATTCACTTGCCGGTGCATGCAATGTGGCAATCAGCAAGGACTACGACCCCAAATATGGCGGCATCTCGCGGCAATGCGCAGAAATCCAGGGGTTTTGCGCAGAGAAATGGCGACCTTTGCGCAGAGATTCGCCACGAACCGCGCACACGCCCCCAGTGCTCGACCGGGGAATCCAGGCGCACAACATTCCCTTGCCGCGAATAATGGGCTTCGCGGTACTCGCCACTCGACTGAAGACTGGGAGAGATGGGTCCGCTTGACAGGCAAACAGATCGTTGGCTATAGTGACGGCAACGGTCGGCCGATGCCGACTGGCCCGTTGGGAGGAGTACGCGCAGGCAGCGCCGTATCAGAGAGCGGAACCATGTGAAACGCGCCAGGCGTCACGCGGCTGCAAGTTCCGTCAGCGCCGTTTCGCGGAAGGTCGCCCGACGAGACATTCGACTGAAGAACACTCGCAGCGCGGGTCAGTAGATCAGTCCGGGTAAGCCCGTTACAGCGATGCCCTGATTCAGCGCGAAAGTTGCGCGCCCGTCGGGGAAGAAAGCGCGCCGGAACGGCAACGATCCGGCGTATTCGAGGTGGTACCGCGGAAGGCCGCGTGCGGATCCCTGGAGCTTCATGTGTGGAGCGCCAGTGGCATATCTGACGATGGCGCCCTTTCGTCCTCGCGGAGGACGGAGTGGGCGTTTTTTGTTGGCCTTTTGCGAGGGGCCGCGCGTCCAGCCGCAGCGCGAATACCACCGGGAGGATGCCTGTCATGACACGAGACACCGATACCCCAAACAGCACGGCGCCATCGTTCGCGAAGACGTATGATGCCAAGGCCGTTGAGCCACGGCTGAACGAGCGCTGGCAACGCGACGGCATCTATCAATTCGACCGCGCCAGTGACCAGCCCATCTATGCCATCGACACACCGCCAGCCACTGTCTCTGGCCACCTGCACCTTGGTCACGCCTACTCGTACAGCCACGCGGATATTATGGCGCGGTTCTGGCGCATGAACGGCTACAACATCTTCTATCCGATGGGCTTCGACGACAACGGTCTCCCCACCGAGCGCCTCGTAGAAAAGCGTCTCGGCATCACTGCGCCGCAGGTGGGCCGCCAGGCATTCATCGATCATTGCCTCGAGGTTGGCCGCGACGCCGAGGAAGAGTATCGAACGTTGTGGCAGCGACTGGGCCTCTCCATAGATTGGCGCTTCAGCTACCGTTCGATTGACACACTCTCCCGACGCACCTCGCAGCAGTCGTTTCTCGACCTCTATCGCAAGGGACTTGCCTATCAGCAGGAAGCGCCGACGATCTGGTGTCCGGAGTGCCAGACGGCGATCGCGCAGGCCGAACTGGACGACATCGAGCGGCAGACGACGTTCTACGCGCTGGCATTCACCTTGCCGGATGGCACAACGCTGCCCATCGCTACCACACGCCCGGAATTGCTGCCCGCGTGCGTGGCCATCTTCGCGCATCCGGAGGACACACGCTACGCCGCGTTTCTCGGCGCGGAGGTACATATCCCATTGCTGGGACGCTCGGTGCCGCTGCTGGCCGACCCGCTCGCGCATCCGGAGAAAGGGACGGGCGCCGTGATGTGCTGCACCTTTGGCGATGCAACCGATGTCGAGTGGTGGCGCACGCATCACCTACCGCTCCGTGCGATCATCGGTCGCGATGGACGCCTCACCGAAACCGCCGGAAAGTGGGCCGGGCTGACCACTAGCGAGGCTCGGGCACGCATTGTCGAGGAGCTGCGGGCGGCGCGTTTGCTGCTGGGCGAGCAGCCCCAGGCGCAGTCAGTGCGGGTACACGAGCGTTGCGACACGCCGGTGGAGTATCTGGTAGCGCGGCAGTGGTTCATCCGTGTGCTGGATCAAAAGGCGGCATTCCTGGCGGCAGGCGAAGCGATTCGCTGGCATCCTGAGCATATGGCGGCGCGTTATCGCGAGTGGGTGGAGAATCTCAAATGGGACTGGTGTATCTCACGCCAGCGCTACTTTGGGGTGCCGTTCCCGGTGTGGTACTGCACAGCCTGTGGTTCGCCCGTTCTCGCCGATGACGCCGACCTGCCCATCGATCCGGCGGAAACGCCGCCGAACCATCCATGCGCGTGTGGCAACACCACTTTTACCCCAGAGACGGATGTCATGGACACGTGGGCAACCTCGTCGATGTCGCCGCAGATCGTCGGCCAGTGGCTGAACGACCCGTCGCTATATCAGCGGGTGTTTCCATTCGCGCTACGGCCACAGGCGCACGAGATCATCCGTACCTGGGCGTTCTACACCATCGTCAAATCGCTCTACCAGTTCGATACGCTGCCCTGGCGCGAGGTCGCTATCTCCGGCTGGGGACTGGCGCCTGAGGGCAAGGGCAAGATCAGCAAGAGCCGTGGCGGCGGGCCAATGACTCCGGACGCGATGATCGAGAAATACTCCGCCGACGCCGTCCGTTACTGGGCGGCAAGCTCAGGCTTCGGCAAAGATACCATCATCAGCGAGGAACGCATTCAGGCAGGCGCGAAACTGACGACCAAGCTTTGGAATGTGGCGCGGTTCAGCGAGCACGTGCTGGCGAACT
>DAHUXT010000057.1 GCA_027307065.1 Ktedonobacteria bacterium | reverse complement strand
TCAAGCCAGCGACGATACAACTTGGCATAAGACTCAATAGGATGGCGGCGTCATGATCCAGAGGACCTCCGCCTGCTTGGGTCCGGGATTGGTATTGCGGTGCGGAATTCGGCTCTCGAAGACAATCGAGTCGCCCGTATTCAAGCGATAGTGGTCGCTGCCGACCCAGAAATCGAGCTTGCCGCGCAAGATAATCACGCACTCCTCATCGGAGTCGTGGGCGTATGCCTCCTCACCGGAGCCAGCCCCTGGCTCGATCTCGCTGAAGATGACCTGGAGTTTCCCTGCCAGGCTGGGTGTCAGTAGAAAGTCGCGCCACTGCCGCTGGGGATGGACGAACTGACGGCGCTCGGCGCGGCGCACGACACGGCTGCCCGGCTGCACCGACCCCTGGAAGAACGCCGCCAGCGGCACATCGAACGCCTGAGCCACCTTACGCAGCGAAGCGACCGACGGGCTGGTCAGGTTGCGCTCTACCTGGCTGAGAAAGCTCTGCGTCAGGCCCGAGCGCGCCGCAACTTCCTTCAGCGAGTAGCCACGCTCGTCCCGCAGCCGCCGGATGGTGGCTCCCAGTTCGGCATCGCTCCCCGGAGTCTGTTGCCCCGTCGCGGCATTGTCTGTGTCGTTCCCATCGGCAGCTCGCGACGCCGACGCATCAGCTTGCCGCGCATCCTGCACCGCGCGGGTGGCGCTACTGTGTTTGTTTGCCATAGTGTCGTGCCTTGCAGAACGTGCAATCCGCCGCTTATCGCTGAATATCACTGGTGAGCGCGAGTGAACGGCCGCTCGCGTCCGTTGATCTGCCATGGTACACCGATTGCCAGCCATTCGTCGTCATGCTGTGCCATCCGCCGCTGCCCTGCGCCCGCTTCGCCGTAGCACGACCTGCGCCACCACGATGGACGAGAGCGTTAGCGCCAGCATAGTCGCCGCCAGCGCGTTATAGACAGGCGAGACGCCAAACTGCACCGATGAGAACAGCCGCACCGGCAGGGGCGTTGTGCCCGCCGATGAGAGAAAATTGCTCAGGATAAAGTCGTCGAATGAGAACGTGAACGCCAGCAGCCCACCCGCCAGAATCGCCGGGAAGAGCTGCGGCAGCGTCACCTGCCAGAATGCCGCCAGCGGCGTCGCGCCAAGGTCAGCCGCCGCCTCTTCGAGCGTATGATCCATCCCGGCGAGACGCGCGCCCACCACCAGCGTGACAATGGAGGTGTTATACACGGCGTGGGTAATCACCATCGACTGAATGCCCTGACCCAGCGGCAACACCAGAATGAAGTAGAGCAGCGAGGCGATTGCCACCACGATTTCAGGCGTGATGATGGTCGTATAGACCACTGCCTCGACCACCGTCCGCAGCCACCCTGGCGCGGCGCGCAGCCCCAACGCCGCGAGCGTGCCCAGCGTCACGGCGATCACCATGTTGAGCGTCGCGATCGTCACACTCACCCGCAGCGCCGTCGACCATGTCGGGTCCGACCAGACGGTCGCGAACCACTTTGTCGTAAATCCGCGCCAGATGGTAACGCGGCGCGAGTCGTTGAAGGCGAAGATGACGACGACGGCGATGGGCAGATAGAGAAAGACGTAGAGCAGCACCGACTGCGCGCGCAGCCAGAACTCCACCAGCCGCCCCGGCAACAGGCGTCGCCAGCGTTCGCTCGCGGTAAGAGCGCCAGATGCGGCATCGGGTATGGCATCAGCCGTCATCAGCTTCTGCATCGCATCGCTCCTCTCCTCGCGAATCACCCGGCACGCTCTATAGCTAGCCGGCCTGTCCCGGCACCGATTGCACCCGCCGGAACGCCAGCAGGTAGATGTTGACGACGATCAGCAACAGCACCACCACCGTCACCCCCAGCGCCGCGCCAAACGGCCAGTCGCTCGACGCGCCCTGCCCCTGGAACTGCTCGCCAATCAGGTTGCCCATGAACAGGTTTTTCGAGCCGCCTAGAATCGCCGGGATCAGGTACTCGCCGGTCAACGGGATAAAGACCAGCAGGCAGCCCGTCACCACACCGGGCAGCGTCAACGGCAGCGTCACCTGCCAGAACGTCGCGATGCGCCCCGCGCCGAGATCTTTCGACGCCTCCACCAGCCGCTTATCCAGCCGATCCAGCGCCACGTAGAGCGGGAAGATCATCAGCGGCAGATAGTTGTAGAGAATGCCGATGAAGATGGCGGTCGGCGTATAGAGTACGTTGAGCGAACCGTGCGTGATACCGAGCGCCTGCAAGATGTTGCTGAGCACGCCATCCGAGTCGAGAATTGTCTCCCAGGCATACGTGCGAATGAGAAAGCTTGTCCAGAATGGCACGATAATCAGCAGTAGCAGCGTCGTCTTATGGCGGCTGGCGCGAGTGGCGAGAAAATACGCCAGCGGATAACCAACCAGCAGACAGGCAACGGTACCCAGCAGCGCCATGCGCAGCGTCACGCCAAAGACTTTGAGATAGAGCGGGTTCAGCAATTGTCGATAGCTATCCAGGTGGAAGCCAGGCGCTGGCGGCCCGCCATATCCCGAACTCTCTTCGAAGCTGATGATGACCATATTGACGAGCGGCGCCAGAAAAAAGACGCCGTACCAGACGAACGCGGGCGCGAGCAGCAGCAGACTCCGCCCCCAGAGAGGCAGACGCTGAATCGCGGAAAATCCCCGGTCCCGCAGTGAAGGGTTCGCGCTCGCTCGCATATGGTCCTCTGTCGTCCCTCGCCGCCAGCGCCAGCGCGATAACCCACCCTGGCAGGCCGCCCGCGCTGGTACTCGTGTGTTTGTGTGCCTGTGTGCTCGTTACGCCGCCTTGAACTCGTCCCAAATCTGCTTGCGCAGCTTGGCGCCATCGCTGCTCAGCGCCTGTTGAGCCTCCAGCCGTGAGATGGTTCCCTGGTTGGGATAGATCACCGCGTTACTCGCCAGCGTCTGATCCATGTATTTGAACGCCTCGGTCTCGCACTGGGCGTAATAGGTGGTCGTAATTTCCTTGCTCGAAATCTTCGGGTCCAGCAGAAAGTTGATGAAGGCGTGGCCCGCGATGGGATCAGGCGCATTCTTGAGCAGCGCCCAGTTGTCCACCCAGAACTCCGAGCCTTCCGACGGAATGACGTACTGGAGCGCGGCTTGTTGCGCCTGCGCCGAGAGCACGTTGCCGTTCCAGTCGAGCGCAAGAATCGCCTTGCCGTTGCTCATCAGCGTGATGTCATCGGTCGCGGTGATGGCGAGCAGGTGCGGCTTGAGCGCTAGCAGTTTCTGGCGTACCTGCTCTAGTTGCGCCGGGTCAACCGAATTATAGGAGAACCCGAGCATCTTGCAGAGCGAGCCGATCACCTCGTTGACGCCATCCAGCACAATTGTCTTGCCAGACGCCTTACCGGTCGCCAGGGTGAAGAAGTCTTGCCAACTCGTCGCCGCTGGCAGCAGGTCGCTACGATAGCCAAAGCCTGTTGTACCCCAATCTTTCGGCATGCTGTATTTGTTGCCCACATCGAAAGGCAGGGTCTTGAACATGGCATCGACATACTGATAGTTCGGGATGTGATCGTGCTGCAGCGGATAGAGCAACCCCTGGGCCGCCATGATCTGTACCATGTAGCCCGTCGGCACCACCACATCGTATCCCGCCGCGCCCGCCTGCACCTTCGCCAGTAGCGTCTCATTGCTGTCGTAGCTGTCTTCGGTGACGGTCTGGTTGAATTGCTGCTGGAAGGCCTTCAGGTCATCGCGCCCGAGGTAGTACGAGCCCCAGTTGTAGATGTGTAGCTGCCCCTCCAGCTTCGTTCCCAACTTCGGAACCGTCTTGGTGGTTGTCTGCGCACCACACGCCGCCAGCCAGGCGCTCGCGCCCACCGCGGCACTCGCGGCGAGAAATCCGCGCCGGGAGAGCGAGGGATTCCAGCGGGGTGTAGTCGCCGTGTCGAGACGCCCAGATGCGGGATCATGAGTCCGTCGCGTGTCAGCCATGTTGCTGCCTCCTTTGGAGATCCGAACGCACCACTGCGCTCGGCGCTGATTGGGCCATGATGTCCAGATGTATAGGTCGCAGCTCACGCACGGGAGGCATGAGGCGTAGGCGCCTGCGCGCTCACACGATCCCCGGTTGCGCGGTCATCGCCGGAGTCGCGCAGCACCAGGCCGACCTCATGTCGCCAGGCAAGCACCACGCGTTCACCAGGACCAAACACGCGCCATCCATCAATTGTCGGGCTGCTGGATTCGTCATTCGGTGGCGTTTCCGCCATCGCTCCAAGATTCTGCTGCCGTACCACAATCTCCTGCCCTTGCGAACCGCCGCTACTCTCTTTGCCGACGCGCACGCGATATTCGTTCTGCGCGCCCAGAAAGGCCGCCTGTGTCACGATTCCCCCAACTGTGCTCCACCCGTCACGCGGCGAATCGTCCGCACTGGCGGACTCAACGAGAGATACCTTTTCGGGCCGTAGGGCAATGGTCACGGCCTCCCCGACAGACACATCGCTCTGGTCGCTGGCACAGCAAATCTCGCCGATGCCGGTCGTTACCGTGACGGTGCTCTGCTCGCCGTTGACCGCTGGAATCACCTCGCGCACGCGGCCCTCGATGAAGTTCGTCAGGCCAATGAAATCCGCCACGAAGCGGGTGCGCGGGCGATCATAGACCTCAGTGGGTGATCCCTCTTGCTCTAGCCGCCCACCATTCATGACGACGATGCGATTGGAGAGCGTAATCGCCTCCTCCTGGTCGTGCGTCACGTAGATAAAGGTGATGCCTACCTCATGTTGCAGCGCCTTCAGCTCCTGTTGCATCTCTTTGCGCAACTTGAGATCGAGCGCGCTCAGCGGCTCGTCGAGCAGCAGCACCGTCGGCCGGTTCACCAGCGCCCGCGCCAGCGCCACTCGTTGTTGCTGGCCTCCCGAAAGTTGCGCAGGCCGGCGTCCGCCCGCGCCCGGAAGCCGCACCATCTCCAGTGCCTCGCCCACCCGCCGGCGGATTTCGTCGCGGTGCAGATGCTGCTGTCTTAGTCCGTAGCCAATGTTATCGGCCACCGTCATATGGGGGAACAGCGCGTAACTCTGAAACACCGTGTTCACGTCGCGACGATAGGGTGGCAGCCCGGCCACATCGCGGCCACGAATCATAATGCTGCCGGTGGTGGGCTGCTCAAAGCCCGCGATCAGGCGCAGCGTCGTCGTCTTGCCGCAGCCGCTTGGCCCTAGCAACGAGAGAAAGATTCCGCGCTCGACCCGCAATGTCAGGTCATGCACCGCCTGCGTCGTCGCGCCAAATGTCTTGCTCACGCCGAGCAACTCGACGTCGTAGAGCGACGCATCACGCGCGGTAGCATCAACCTCGGAGCGCATGCCATAGTCTCCCATGTCATGAGGGTGAGTAGCATTCGAAGCATTTCGAAGCAATCGAGAAGGCCAGCAAGGCCGGAATCGCGGGTCGGGCACAAGTAAGGCGCGATTGGGAGGTCCCCTATGTGTGCGATCATCGGCGAGCGGGTGGTTCTCACCAAGAACCGCACAGGGACCTCTGACAAACAATACGAATGTGGGGTCATCCGTTCACTATTGCTTAAGTTGATGCAAGTATATTGAATGGCAAATGGCTTGTCAATGGGGCATTGCTTGGTCATCATGGATGACGATTTCCCGCGAATTTGGGCCATTGTGTCGAGGCACGTAGCCATCGTGGATCTGTTACGCGCGCTTCCTCAAGACGGTGCTGTGTCTCTCACCCTGCTACGGTACGAGACATCGGTGTATCTGTTCGCCTACACAGCGGCAGCTTCATCGGCGTATAATCGGACGTGCTACTTCCACGGTCGTCAAGAACGGCGATGTGTCCCACCGTTAGGATTCCCACAATCCGCGGAATGTTGTGTCGAGGTAACCTCTCTTGGCGCGTTTCTCCTACGTTCGGCGTGTGCGGTTCGCCCGCGCGCTCAGATCTAGGCCGTTTACGCTCGTGTGGTCGGGCCAAACAATCTCGGCGCTGGGCGACGGCGTGACGATTACCGCGCTGGCATGGCAGGTGTTGATTCTGACACGATCGGGCACGGCGATGGGCGTGGTGCTGATCGCAGAAACAACGCCACGGGTGCTGTTTCTGCTCCTCGGCGGCGTCGTAGCGGACCGTTTTTCGCGACGCCGAGTGCTGCTCTGGTCCGACGCGATTCGCGGAGTGGCGGTTGGCACCATCGCGCTGCTCGGTCAAATGAATCTGCTGGCGCTGTGGCATCTGATCGTGCTCGGGGCGATCTTTGGCCTGGCGAGCGCGTTCTTTATACCAGCCTACTCCTCCATTCCGCCGCAGCTGGTGGATGCCGAGCAATTGCCTGCGGCCAACGCGCTCAACGGCCTGAGCCGCCAGATGAGCCAACTCTTCGGCCCGGCGCTTGGGGCAGCATGCGTCGCGCTGACGGGCCCCTCGGCGGCGTTCGCCATCGATGCGCTCAGCTTTGGCGTCTCGGCCATCTGTCTCGCAGTGGTGCGGATACCGCCGCTGTCGAAAATCGCCCAGGACGATCCACGCGCACGTGGCCTGGGTGGAGTAGCCGCCGACATCCGTGAGGGCCTGGGCTATGTGATGCGTTCGCCGTGGCTCTGGGTGACGATTGCCATCGCCTCGCTGGGCAATGTCGGCTGGGCGCCGATGCAGGTAGCGCTCCCCAAGCTCATCCATGATGTCTACAGGCAGGATGTCAGGCTGCTGGGCGCAACGGGCACGGCCATTGCCGCCGGATCAATCATCACGACGGTGCTCATCGGACAGGCAACACGGTTGCGCCATCGCGGCATTCTGGCGTATGGCGGGCTAATTTTCTCCAGCGTTGCAGTGATCGCGCTGGGACTGCCCTTGCCGCACCAGTTCGCGCCCACTATCGCGATTGCCGCGTGTGTCATGTTTGGCGTCGGCCTCGCCGTCTTCGAGTTGATCTGGGTGACCTCGCTACAAGAACTGGTGCCGCCCGATAAATTGGGGCGCGTCTCCAGCGTGGACTGGGTTGGCTCGTTGGCGCTGCTGCCCGTCGGTCTGGCGCTCGTCGGCGTGCTTACCGACCGCTTCGGCCCTTCGTGGGTGTTTGTGGCAGGCGGCTCGCTCACCCTCCTGTTGGAACTGTTTGCCCTCACAGTTCCCGGCATCCGCAGCCTCGATTGATATCGTCCCGTAGCAGGGGAATCGGCCAGACGAGGCACGAATTCGAGCCACGAAAGCGTATCCGGCACGATAGCGCGACCTGGGTGCCACAGGCGGAGGGGAACCATCTCTCTCCGCCGCGTACGGCCGCCAGGATAACAGTGCGCAACAGAACTCTTTGGAACCCTCCAGCGGTCACAGATTTCTCCCTCGCCAGGGCAATGCGGCTCTCATAGCGAGCAAGTCGACCAGCAGCTTACGAATCCGGAGCATCAAGTTGCAGCATAACGTTCGGTTCGCATTCAGGCGCTATTACTTGCTGACTACGCTGAAGTTGGCGAAATCCGCGGAGGCATTCGCTTGCCCACCTTGCCTAGAGAGGATCATGCTCGCCTCGCCAAGTATAGGCACAAATGAGAAGGTGCGCGAACCGATGCGGATTCCGTCAAGCATCGCGGTGACCACTTTACCATTGAAGTCAAACGCGAATGTATGTGTGATCGTAGGATCGAATGGCCCCTGTCCGATATCGTGGTAATAGTTGTTTGTCCAACTCGCGTCGTACCGACCTGCCTGAGCGGAGAATGAATACTGTAGACCCGAGATGATCAGATCAAGCTCTACACCAGCGTTCGAGCTCATTCGCGATACCTGGACACTGACGATGTAGTGGGGGTGAGAGTGTAACGGAAGGGCGTCCAAAAGAAAGACGACTCCGTTCCCAGACTGACAAAAACTACTCTGGTCACAGGTGTGCAACTCAGTGTAGGGCTTGTCCACGGGGCAGTTGATCGTAGTCCTACCTATATCTAGCTGCCAATCGTGTGCGGCCAACTATTCTGACGATCACATCCTGGCCCTGGAGACACCGCTCTAAATGGCAACCGCGCTGGTTCTTGGGTCGGTGTTGCCGCGACGGTTGCTGTTGGCGAAAGTGATGTGCGTGTAGTCTTCGGGCCGCCCAGTGGCAACCTGAACCCCTGCAATGAGAAGTATCCAGCGATCATCGTAACGATCACCAAAGCGGAGAGGCCGACTATCACTGGCGGCTTCTTCATCGACGTCGCCGCCGTTCTTTTCGCGTGCGCAGGTGTGGGAACTCGCGTTGGTGTGGATGGCGGCAAAGTGGCGGAAGTGGCAGCCAGTTGAGGAGAGGTACCAGGTAAAGAAGCATCCGCGTCCACGACGGTCTCTACCGACGGTTTCGGCTTGCTCATTGCGACAGACACACGCCGAAAAATATCGGGGGAAGTGTGGCTGGAAAGAGCGTATTCTACCGCACTAATGACCTTATCCATGTCGTGCGCAAAGTCAGGATCAATACGCGCCGGTAGCGCGTTCAATCTGGTGAGTTCGCGTAACGATTCTGGTACGTCTGGCGGCGCGGGCATTGTCGCGCCCTCGGCAAGCACTGGAATTACCGTTAGCCCGAGAGACAGAGCGGTCTCTATCTCAATGCGTACCAAGTCGTTTGGTTGGGCTAGACGCTGCCTGCCGTCCGCATCCTGTATGTCAAGCCAGCGCCGGCCGATGACCACCAGCGCCACGGTGCATTGTCGCAGCGTGTTGCGAATGTACGCGTTGAAGTCTACCCCGGCTGGGATATCATCCACATCCTTAAAGATGCGCTTTCGTCCGAATTTCGCAACCAGGCGGTCATAGATACGACCACTGATACTCGCACTGTCATCCCGGCGATAGGAGATGAAGATCCTGGACACCCCGCCTCCTCATTGATGGACTGTTCCTTGCCAGTAACGCATGCAGCACATGAGTGTTCTCCCATACATACGCTGCCGGAAACCTGCTTGTGCGGACACAGGTCTGCGGCGCGTGGCGCCTCCAAGTATGCCATAGCGATTGCCAGCTTTCAACCGTAAACGCTCACAAGGGTACTGTGTTCACGCCTCGTAGTCTTGCCTTGATGGACAGCCTGCCAGATCCATCGTTTGTCGCTCTTTATAGATGTGATGTGCGCAGTATTGCGCCGATCGCTCTCATGATGTGTTGCTCTTTCATGTGTGTTTGTGGCAGGTGGCTCACTCACCCTCTTGCTCGAACTATTTGCCCTCACAGTTCCCGGCATCCGCAACCTCGATTGATATCGTGGGGTAATTTCGACGGCGTGTGCTATCGTCTGCAATACGCACTTCCCTGGGTGAAGCAACGGAGTGCTGCGAAGAGAGCAGAAAAGGACAAAGAGACACTATGGACACGTTCGATTCTGTGCGAACGGTGTTGGCGACGCGCCAGTTCCGCGACACGCCAATCCCCGAAGATGTCATCCGGCAGATCGTGGAGGCGGCCCACCTGACTGCCAGCGCCGGCAACGCGCAGCCGTGGCATTTCATCGTCGTCCAAAACAAGGACACCTTGAAGCAGCTTGGCCAATTGGCAAAGACGGGACCCTACATCGCGCAGGCGCCACTGGCTATCGCCGTCGCCACCGGGACGAGTCCCATCGCCGTCTCGGATGCCAGCCGCGCGATCCAGTCGATGGTGCTGACGGCATGGTCACATGGGGTCGCCTCAAACTGGGTGGGATTCCACGGTCTCGACGCGATCAAGCCGGTACTGGGCATCCCAGACAACGTCGATCTGCTGGCGATTGTGCCATTCGGCTATCCGGTACAGGCGGCCGGCGCGGGCAAGAAGAAGCGCAAGCCGCTCGGCGAGGTGGTGCATCGCGAGCGATTCGATCAGCCGTATCAATAAGTCGGTGATGGCTAGCGCTGGCCGTGCGTCAACACGCCGTCGCTGATGTCGTACACCTCATCGGCCATCTGCGATACCTGGGGATCGTGCGTGGTGACGATGAAGGTGATGCCCGCCCGGTGGGCAACGCGGCGCATCAGGTCGAGGATGGCGTGGCCGGTGTGCGAATCGAGGTTGCCGGTTGGCTCGTCGGCCAATACGATGCGCGGCGCATGCACCAACGCCCGCGCGATGGCGACCCGCTGTTGCTCGCCACCCGATAGCTCCGGCGCGCGATGCTTCTCGCGTTCGGCCAGTCCCACCAACGACAGCGCCTCGTGCGAGCGGCTCTCGCGTTCGGTGCGCGATGTGCGCGCCAGTCGCAATGGCACCTCGACATTTTCGCGGGCGGTCAGCACGGGATTGAGATGGGCCGCCTGAAACACGAAGCCGAGGTCGTGCCGCCGCAGTTCGGTGCGCTGGCGCTCGTTCATCGTGGCGAGATCGCGCCCAAAGAGCGCTACCCGCCCATTCGTGGGAGAATCCAGCCCGGCGATGATGTTGAGCAGGGTCGTCTTGCCCGCGCCCGAACGGCCGCGAATCGCGATGATGCGCCCCTGGCCAACCGCCAGGCTCACCCGCCGCAGCGCGGTGACGACACCATCGCCAACCTTGAACTGCTTGACGACATCCTGCACCAGCAGCAGCGGCATCGGCCCGCCCGACATCTGCGGCTGAGGATGAGGCTGTAGCGGCGATGTTGTTGGCGTCGCTGGCATATCATAACTGGGCGGCGTGTGAGGCTGATAGGGTTGATAGGGCTGATACAGTTCGCCCGCGCCATTGCTCCCGTCGTGTCCGCTGCTTTGTTCCGGTGGTGGCCCCCACTGCATGCGCGCGCTACTCCTCGCTGGATGACATCCCCTGGCTGATGATGACGCTCGACAGCGCCTGACTTTACCGATGTAGCATATCACAGGTCGTTACAGACACAGGTACAGATGTATCAGGCCACCTTCCCTGGAACCGCTCGGCACCTGCATCACTCACGTGCGAGTGCGACGCATGACGGGCCTTCTGCTGGGCGCACACTGCCCGTGCGGAGCAGGCTCGGAGCCTCCGTCAATTTTCGGTGACCCTGATCGTACTGGCGCTCGCGGAAATCTCGATATCATAGCGCTGGGTCGCACCCACGTAGTTGGGGCTTTGCAGCCGCATATCGTTGCCCGCATTCGTGAAGGTTTGATCGTCGAAGATGAGTTGAGTGCTCCAGCCCTTCAGATGGATGCGGACGGCAACACCAGCGGGACGGTGGATGCTGTACGACGCTGCCGCGCCCGAGATTCGTATGGGCACGACCGCGGAGGGCCGGGGAAGGTTCACCTGGAGTGTCGTTACCCCTCCCTTGTACTCCAGCCCGGCAAGATCCAGCGCGCTCAGATCGGCCTTGACATCCGCTGCCCCACCGTGCAGCGAAATCTGCCAGGGAATAGCCGCGTTGAGCGTGACCTCCGCCGAACGTGTTCGCCAACCGAGGATCTGCAAACGCCGCGGATAGCGCATGGTGACGGTTCCGTCTTTGACCTTCACATCCGGCACTGTTCCCTCGAAGCGGGCGCGGTAGAGATCATCCATCTCAGTGTCCCCGCGTAAGACCACACCAACAGCCCCCACGGAGAAGACGAGCCGTGCGCTTTCCAGAACACTTCGTGGCGCGGCAAGATCCGTACTTTCGCCTTCGGGGGCCCCGCGTAGCCAGGCAATCTCTTCGCGAGAGGTCTCGTTGCTGCGCTTCAGAAACGCCAGGAGAAAGGCGAGTTGTTCCTCGTCATAGTCCGACGTAATGTGACGCCACCGTTCCTCCACAGACGCGAAGATCGGGGTGATCTTCCGCATCATATCTGCACCTGCGATAGGCCGTACGATAACCCTGCGCCCATCTTCGGGGTCGCGCTCGCGGCGCACAAGCCCATCGTTCTCCAGCCGGTCGAGCATCTGGGTGATGGCTCCGGTCGTCAGCCCGGTCAACTCAGCCAGGTGTCCGGCGGTCGTCGGCCCGGTGATGTCGAGCGTATCGATGACCTGCGCGTCGGTCGCGTTCATACCAATGCGACCAGCTGCCGTGCGGAAGAAGGACGCGCCGAGCCCGTTGAACTGACGAACCTCCCGCACGAGCTCGCTGAGCACCTGCTCGCGCGCTTTATCCAAGGTACCCATTAACGACTTCTCCCTTCATCCACGGCGACACCAGCTTGATCGCTAAGCGATCGCTTACATTATTATCTTCGCGTCGAAGTTAATTTAACACAATACCCCTTGACAAGTAAACCATCCTCAGGTATCATAGCTTCAGTTTAGCGGCTAAGCGTTTACATCGTCCCTCTATTTAACGACGAAGTGAAACTTGTACTAGTATAGCACCAATCCGCGGAGCGGAAAGGAGAACGGTGAACATGGCCCAATCTCATTCGGCGATTGTGGCGACCGGGCTGCGCAAGTCATATGGCAAACAGGTCGTGCTTGACGGCATCGACCTGGACATCCCCTCGGGGACGATCTTCGCGTTGCTTGGCCCCAATGGCGCTGGCAAGACCACGATCGTGAGAATCCTCACCACCCTGCTCAAGCCGGATGCCGGCACGATGCGCGTCAACGGATTCGACGTCCTGTCGCAGGCGGCGCGGGTGCGGGAGTCGATCAGCCTGACAGGACAATTCGCGGCGGTGGACGAGATCCTCACCGGCCGCGAGAACCTGATCATGATCGCCGAGCTACGGCAAGTGAAGCACGCGGGCAAGGTGGCAGACGACCTGCTCGCACAATTTGGCCTCGCCGACGCGGCCCGACGCCGGGTGTCGACCTACTCAGGTGGCATGCGCCGTCGCCTCGATATCGCCATGAGCCTCATCGGCAACCCACGGGTCATCTTCCTCGACGAGCCGACCACCGGCCTCGACCCGGAGGCCCGCATTGAGGTATGGCGGGTGATACAGAACCTCGCTAACAGCGGCACGACGGTGTTCCTGACGACCCAGTACCTCGACGAGGCTGAGAAGCTCGCCAACCGGATCGCGATCCTGCACGAAGGCACGATCATCGTGACCGGTACGCTGGAGGAGTTGAGGAAGCTGCTCCCACCCGCAAAAGTCGAATACGTGGAACGGCAGCCCACCCTGGAGGAGATCTTCCTGGCGATCGTCGGGAGCGACAAGAGCGACAAGAAGGAGCAACAATGAATACCCATTTCTTCAGCGACACGCGCGTGATGTTTGGGCGTACCATGCGACACGTCACGCGTAGCTTGGACACCATCATCACGGTGACGATCATGCCGATCGCCTTCATGCTGCTGTTCGTCTACGTGTTCGGCGGCGCGATCAACTCAGGGTCGGGTTCGTATGTGAACTACCTGCTGCCCGGCATCCTGCTCATCGCGATCGCCAGCGGCATCTCATACACTGCCTACCGCCTGTTCAACGACCTGCAGAGCGGCATCTTCGAGAGATATCACTCGATGCCGATCGCCCGCTCGTCTGTGCTATGGGGGCACGTGCTGACCTCACTGGTGTCCAATGCGATCTCCGTGGTCGTCATCGTGCTGGTGGCACTCCTCATGGGCTTCCGCTCGTCGGCAGGAGTGCTGGCGTGGCTGGCCGTGGCCGGCATTCTTATAGTGTTCACGCTCGCGCTCACCTGGATCGCGGTGATCGCCGGATTGTCGGCGAAATCCACCGACGGGGCGGCCGCCTTCGCGTACCCAATCATCTTCCTGCCGTTCGTCAGCTCGGCATTTGTGCCCACTGCCTCGATGCCGGGTCCCGTGCGTGCCTTCGCCGAAAACCAGCCAGTCACCTCGATCGTCAACACGATCAGAGCCTTGTTGGAGCAGCAGCCGGTCGGCAGCGAAATCTGGACCGCCCTTGCCTGGTGCGTCGGCGTCCTCGTCGTTGCCTATGCGTTCGCCATGGTGGCCTACCGCCGCAAGATAGCCTGAAATGTAGCAAGAAATCCGATCCCAGGTCCCAAGACAGACTCTAGTCTCGCAAACCGCCGTGACGCCCGTATCTGTAGCAATCAGTGCGGGCGTCATCGTCTGCCCTCAGCGTCTTGCGCGAGCTTACAGTCCAAAAAAGGGGGACCGGCACGAGACCGATCACCCTCTCGCCGCTCGGCACTGCCACGATCAGTCAGTGGCACTCTCTCCGTCTCTATTGTATGCCGCATCATGCAGTAATCATGAAGTATAGAAACGCCTAGCAGGAAGAACTTGCAATCGGCGAGGTGAAGTGTTATCCGCTTGTCGCCAGTGCTGCTATCGTGGGTGTCCAAGTCCGTGAAATGGCGTAAAGTTCACATAAGGAGATGTTTATGCACAGACGCCAAAAGCCATGGACTGCAAAGCTCTGGCGCTACGTCGAGACTATTGGGGGCAATCTAGCTTTCGTGGCACTCGCAGGCGCTGTCTTGCTGACGGTGGCAGGAGTCGCGATTGCCAGCAGACATTTGCCCCTCACTCAAGCGTCGGGGACCGGTGGAAGTCAACTACCTTCTGCCAATGCTCAGTATACGCCGCGACCAGACACCTGCGGCGCTCCCGCATTGCCTGCTTGCCATGTGCCGGGTGCACGTATCCCATTGGCGTCTCAGTCACCGAGCGACATCATTGCGGCCGCGCGTAAGAGTACCTTGTTCACGGTCGATCGGTCAGGCAACGGCGATTACGTAAAAGATCTCTCGCGCTTGGGGATACCGCAACTTATTCAGGCGCTGCACATGCCTGGAAAAGCCTCCGCGCCCGATTATTACGATATACCTATATTCGACGGCACGGGTGCCACTATCGCGGTGGCTCAACTCCAACTCGATGCCGCCCATACGTCTATCATTGTGGCGGCTATTACCACCTATGCACAACCTCTGCCTCATGATACTCTGACCCATATGAGCTCTGCTGCTGCCGTAAGTGCCGTGCAAGCGCGGCGCCATATTGTCCTGCAAACAGGTAGGCAGCCACGACTGGTCTACTTCCCTGGAGATCGGGCTGCTGAGGCGACTGGTAAGATCACCTGGGTTGCCGGCGGACAGATGCCGTATGACCCCATCTGGGCAGTACCGGGTGCCGATGGCAAAGATTACATCGTGGGAGATGATGGTCAGGTCTACACACTCGATCAGCTGCCCTTAGTAGATGGATAAGGCGCTAGAATTGTCCTGCATATCGGATGGGAAGGTAATATCTATCACGAAATATGGCAGCGCTCCACCCTCGGTGGCTGCTACCTAGCGTGTAGATACCAAACAGCGCGGGTCATAGATATTCTGGGGAGGGACACTTTGATTCGCTGGCGACGTTGGCAATTTGGAGGCGACGATATTGCCTGTCTCTCCCTGATATTTCTCATTGCTGTCCTTACTGGGTGCTCACCCTGGCTAGGAGGACAGCAGACCAAG